>JASJBY010000032.1 GCA_030066245.1 Gammaproteobacteria bacterium | reverse complement strand
GGGACCGGTCAAGATGCAAAGCCAGAGTGGGCCAAGAACCGAATAGGACAGGTCGATCACAATGAAGATCGGCTCGGTGAAGCCAATGCGCTGAGTTTGCCAACATAACCTGCGACCCAAGGTCCGCCTGGTGAGAAATCCGGGTTAAACCTCCGGATTGCTCAGCTCCGATCCAACTGCGCTTGAGAAGGATGTGATCGACGTAGAGATGGGCGAAGTCGCCTGGATGGGTTGCGTCCGGCAATGCTCGACGTGTCGGCAGACCCTCTGGAAATGGGCGCAACGAAAGAGACGTTATCAGCGGGCTTTGATACCAGCTTGGTTCATCAACGCCTCGGCATAGGTGGCCGGAATTGCATAGGTGATCCCACTTGGGTCCTTGAGCAGATTCTCTTTGCTTTCCTTCACAAAACCTTGTTTATGACGCCCACAACCACGCCCGTACCCGGGAAATACAGGGGACTAACACTGTTTCCGGTATAAGCGGTCGCATCGAGCTGGACTATATCGTAGGGCTCGTTCAGCCGTTTCACCATTTCCGGCGTAAGCTGGCCGGCGGAGATCTGCGGGATGACGATAGGCGTGATGGCGGAGACAATACCCCGGTGGGTGACCGGGTGCATTCCCAGTACCAGGCCGATAGGGAATCCGGTAAACGCATAGAGCTCGCCCTCCCGCACCCGGCGCGAATCCCCCAGGCGCAGCGCCGTGCCCTGGAAACGAAACAGCGCCACGTCATGTACGCTGTCCGATGCTATTACCTCTGCCTTTCGCGCCTGCTCCCGCTTCCCTGCCGTGAATATCGCCAGGAACTCCTGCGGGTGGTGTTGAGTGTCTCCGGAGGATTGTGGGCATTGGTAATGACATGGTGGCCATCACCGACGACGAATCCAGTGCCGCGGAATTCGCCCGGCGGTCTGCGGATGTGCTGGACGGTGCCGACGCCGACGATGCTGGGCCTCACCCGCTCGATGGCGTCGGGCAGCGCCGCGGCGTTGACGGCGCCGCAGACAAGGCATGACAGCAACGGGACAAGTGCCAGGATCGATAAAGACAGGGTATTTGTTCTCGGATGCTGTCACTGGACTGCGCTGTACCAGGCGTGATGATGGCCTGCGACCGGCCGGCTCGTCAACAGACTTCTTGCAGGGCCGGTCAACAACGGCCCGCCCCTCCGAAGTCCGCTTCCCCTTGCAGAAATGCACACGGGCTGTCGTATGGCAAACCTGTCTTGGGTGCTCGGGTTCGCTACGGGCGTGCGCCCTACAGAGGCCATCTCATGGGTAATGGGTGTGTTCCTCGCCCGGGCAGCACTCTCGGTCCCGGCGCAGCCGCTTCCGGACCCGAACCGGTTGCTGCGACAAGTATTCGACTTCCCGGGACACCTATACACGGTCGGAACGCAGGGCGTATGCCTTGTGCCACGGCCTCAGGCGGTGCCGCTCTTCCCACGGTGAAGACCACGTGTACGCTTACAGGCAAGGGATCGATCCTGGGGCGGGCGCAGCATCTGTCGTGCGGCGTGTGAAGCTGCAATCGGCGTTCACTTGTTTGCTCTCGGTTGATTCCGGAACCCGTGCGTCTTTGCTCGACGGCAAGAGCGCCGCGCATGGCTGTTTGCGGCAAAAAGGCGGGGCCATGGGCAGTCTGTTTGAGGCTGCATCCTGTCGCCCTTGTTTTTCACCTCGGCCGTTGCCAGTTTGTCCGACCGTCGGAGAATGGGGTGCCCATGCGTTTTTTTCAGCAAAAAAGCCTTTGAAACTGAAAATTATGTCCTAAACTGGTTGTATCTCGCGATAGGCGTTGCTATCTTTCGCTAGCCTTTTCGCCTTACGCCAACAGGCATCGGGGGATGGCGGATGTTGGATCCGCAGGCTGAATCACTTAACGGAAGGCAAGCTAACAGATACAGACGGGGGGCAAAGATGCCGAGAGTTTCGACGAAGAAAAGTGCCAGGAAGAAGACTGCGTCACGCGCCAGAAGCGTAGGCGCCAGAACTGTGAAGAAAGCCGCTGTCAGGAAGGCGGCTCCCAGGAAGGCAGCTCCCAAGAAGACTGCGCCTCGCGCTGCGGCGCCGAAAAAGGTTTCGACGCCGATTCGGGAGTCCTACACCAAAGCGCAGTTGCTCTCAGCCCTGGTAGAGAATACCGGCGTGGCAAAGAAAGATGTTTTGGCGGTGGTGGATGAGCTGAATTCCATCATCGAGCGGCATGTCAAGAAGCGGGCTGCCGGACAGTTCACCATGCCGGGTCTGATGAAGATCAGGACGTCGCGCAAGCCCGCCACCAAAGCACGCAAGGGGCGCAATCCGTTTACCGGCGAAGAAATTATGATTAAGGCCAAGCCTGCCCGCACGGTGGTCAAGATAACCGCCCTGAAGGGCCTGAAGGAAATGGTCCAGTAGCGCGCCGAGCCGCGCCGGTCGCGTGCTCAGACCGGCGCTCGCAGAAAACGGTGAGAGGAAGCGTGGGGTTCGCCGCCCCACGCTTTTTTTGTTGCATCAGCATCGGGATTGCCTTGCAACCCGCAGCCCGGCACTGCTCAAATATTGCGCAGCAGCTCGTTGATACCTATCTTACTGCGAGTCTTCTCATCGACTTGCTTGACTATCACCGCACAATAGAGGCTGTACTTGCCGTTCCCGGCGGGTAGGTTGCCTGGCACTACGACGGCGCCGGGCGGGATGCGGCCGTAAGTGATCTCCCCGGTTTCGCGATTGTAGATTCGGGTGCTCTGGCCGATGTACACGCCCATTGAGATCACCGCTCCCTCGCCGACGATGACACCTTCCACGATCTCCGAACGGGCACCTATGAAGCAGTTGTCCTCTATGATGGTGGGATTCGCCTGCAGTGGCTCCAGCACTCCGCCGATGCCGACCCCGCCAGAGAGGTGAACACTCTTGCCTATCTGGGCGCAGGAGCCAACTGTTGCCCAAGTATCCACCATGGTGCCGCTGTCAACGTAGGCGCCGATGTTCACGTAGGAGGGCATCAACACGACTCCCGGTGCGATGTAGGCCCCACGGCGGGCGGAAGCCGGAGGGACTACCCGCACCCCGTACTCCCGGAACTCGCGCGAGTTACAGTCCGCGTACTTTGCCGGGACTTTGTCAAAATAATTGGTGAAGCCGCCTTTCAAGAACTCATTGTCCGAAATGCGGAATGACAAAAGCACGGCTTTCTTCAGCCACTCGTGAACAACCCAGTCGTCGGTCTGCTTCTCTGCAACCCTGAGCTCCCCCCGGTCCAGCTGAACAATGACCTCGTCGACAGCTTCCTTCACCAGGGTCTCAACGCTGCGCGGCGTGATATCAGCTCGACGCTCGTAGGCTTGTTCTATGGTTGCGCGAAGATCGTTCATGTGTTTACTCCCATTGGTTTCTGTGTCTGTGGCTTAGCCACTGAGCATCAAGCTGATGCGCTGGGCAGCTTCCACGCAATCCTCGATGGGTGCTACCAGGGCCATGCGAACGTGGCCGTGACCAGGGTTCAGGCCCTTCACCTCTCTCGACAGGTAGCTGCCCGGCAGAACCGTGACGTTGTGTTTGGCATACAGCGCCTTGGTGAAGTGCTGGTCGTCGCCAGGTGTCCTCGGCCAGAGGAAAAAGCCTGCTTCTGGACGATGCACGTCCAGGATGGAGGAGAGAATGCCCAGGACCGCCTCGAACTTCTGCCGATAGCGTTGCCTGTTCTCGATGACGTGCTTCTCGTCTTCCCACGCGGCGATGCTGGCAGCCTGAGCAGGCAGCGGCATCGTACAACCGTGGTAGGTTCGGTAGAGCAGAAAACGTTCGATGATGTCGGCATCGCCCGCCACAAACCCGGAACGGAGACCAGGTACGTTGGAGCGTTTTGAAAGGCTGTTGAGGACTAGGCAACGCTGGAATCCCGTCCGGCCCATATCTGCCGCCGCCTGGAGCAGTCCCGGCGGCGGTTGCGCTTCGTCGGCATAAATCTCCGAGTAGCACTCGTCGGATGCGATAATGAAGTCGTGTCGGTCGGCGAGCTCAATAAGACGCTGCAGTGAATGGAGGGGGACCACAGCGCCAGTCGGATTGCCCGGCGAGCAAAGGTATAGCAGCTGGCAGCGTCGCCAGATATGCTCGCCGACCGCATCGAAGTCAGGGATGAAGCGGGAGCGGCTGTCGGCAGTCGCAAAGAAAGGGGTAGCGCCGGCCAGTATGCTTGCACCCTCGTATATCTGGTAGAAAGGATTCGGCAACACGGTAATCGGCGCTCTGCGCCGATCGACGATTGCCTGGGCAATCGCAAACAGTGCTTCTCGGGTGCCGCTGACCGGCAAGACGTTGCGTTCGGCATCGAGGGACCCCATCGGAAGGTGAAAGCGCCGAGCCGCCCATGCGGTGATGGCTTCCCTGAGGCGCAGGTCGCCCTTCGTCGTAGGGTAGCGTGCCAAGCCGTGAAGGTGGGACAGGACTTCCTCCGCAACAAACGCCGGTGCCGCGTGTTGTGGCTCACCGATGGACATGCTGATGTGCTTCATGCCTGCGGGAGGTGTCAGTCCCTGCTTGAGTCGGGCCAGCCGCTCGAACGGGTAGGGTTGGAGCTGGCCGAGGTCAGGGTTCATGCCTGTCTGGAGCCGTTAACTCTATCGATGATTCGGAATACGCCACATGCAGGTCCGGTCGACGCGTTGGCGCAGCGGCGTAGACGACGAGCAGCGCACGGATAGCTTACGCCCGGCATCTCCGCTTCTCGCTAGGGCAGGGGCGCGGCGGACCGAAACGGCCGTCCGGTGAACGGCCGTTCAACCGAGTGGGCACGCCACCGAGTTGTGCCCTGAACTGGCGTGCGCTGCAGGAATGCATCGCCACGCTGAGCTTGTCGAGATTCATTGGATTCGACGCCGCGACCGGACCCGCGCTGGTTACGTGGTGGCGAGTGTCCAATATCTCGGAACACTTGTATAGGAGAAACGCAAGCTTGGTCGCGGTGGAGCCGTTACAAATCGCGGCTCGGCAAATGGAGGCGACTGCGCCAGACGGGTGGCAGACGCCTTGGGGATGGCCACAGTACCGCTTGGCGGCGAGCTCAGCGTGGGCCGCCGTCATTCGTCTCAATGAATTCCAAGGCGTTGCCGTCGGGGTCCCGGCAGAAAAGGGCGGGCCGGCCCGAGCGGCTCATGGTGAAGGGGATGTTCGCCGAGGACAGCTTGGATTTCAGCGCTGCCAATGCGCGGACGTGGAGAGCGACATGCCGGTCGCGCCCGCCGTGGCTCGGTCGGCCTGTCACCGGGTCGGGATTCGGCAGTTCCAGCAGGTGAATCTCCTGTTCAGCCACCTTCAACCATGCACCCGGGTAACCCAGGTCCGGGCGTGACGGATCCACCTCAAGGCCAAGCAAGTCCCGGTAGAAAGCCAGCGATCTCTCAGCGTCAGCCACGACAAGGCTGACATGTGCGATGCTATATATGTTGGCCATGGTTCACGTACTCACGGACGTCTGGTTGTCCTGCAGGCCTTGGCAAGTTTCAAGTATGCCGGCTGCGTGCCCATAGCACGTGTTCTCTCACCAGAGCGGAGGGGTGGTCGACGCGATTACCCAATGCCGCAACGATTTTGGGCGATGTGGAAGCATTGCCCAGGGCCACCGCCAGGTTGCGCAGCCAGCAGTGATAGCCGATGCGACGGATGGGCGTGCCTTCGGTCTTGCGCAGAAACGTGGCTTGGTCCCAGTTGAACAGCTCGACGAGCTGCGGTGCATCCAGGCCGTGACGGGCGAGGAAGTCGGTTTCCGGTGTTGCGCAGGCAAACCTGTTCCATGGGCAGACGAGCTGGCAGTCGTCGCAGCCGAAAACACGATTTCCGATTTGCGGACGGAGTTCCACGGGAATCGTTCCCCGCAGCTCAATGGTGAGATACGAGATGCAGCGTCTGGCGTCGAGCTGGTAAGGTGCGACGATGGCGCGCGTGGGACATATCTCGATGCAGGCCTGGCAGCTGCCGCAATGGTCGTTTTCGGCCTTGTCCACCGGCAACGGCAGGTCGGTGTAGATCTCACCGATGAAAAACCAGGAGCCGGCCTCGCGGCTGAGTAGGTTGGTGTGCTTTCCGATCCAGCCGAGACCGGCGTTGCGCGCCAGAGCTTTCTCCAGCACCGGTGCGCTGTCCACGAATACCCGATAGCCGAACTCTCCGATCTGCCGGGTGATTCGTTGCGCAAGTAGCTTGAGGCGCTTGCGCAGCACTTTATGATAATCCCGGCCCAGCGCGTAGCGAGACAGGTAACCGAGGCTGTCTTGACCAAGAACGTCCATGGGCGGCCTTGCGTTAGGGGGCAGATAATCCATCCGCGCCGAGATGACGCGAAGTGTGCCCGGCACCAGTTCCGACGGCCGGGAGCGTTTCGTACCGTGGCGGGCCATGTAGCCCATGGCACCGTGATAACCCCGTTCCAGCCACGCGGCGAGTCGCGCCTCGTCTTTCGGCAGGTTCGTGTCGGTAATGCCGAGCCGTTGGAATCCTAGTTCGGTACCCCACCGCCTGATGTCTGCGAGCAGACACGTGGTATCCAGGGACGCGGCATTGAGGTGGTGCATTACAGCCGCAGGGCGCTGGCCTGCCGCGTCAGGGGATGGCAGAGGCCGCTGCCTGGTGGAGCCAGGGGCCGCAGTGTGTCATGGGCGGCCGTATTGCGGTATATTGCTTCGTCTTTGAAGACACGCCGACACTTTGACGAAGAGTCTCTGACGCCCATGCAGCCGTTTACCCAGCTGACGGGCTTGGTTGTGCCGCTGGACCGAGCCAACGTAGACACCGACGCCATTATTCCCAAGCAGTTTCTCAAATCGATCAAGCGCAGCGGGTTCGGACCCTACCTTTTCGACGAGTGGCGCTACCTGGATCATGGTGAGCCGGGTCAGGACTGCACCGGTCGACCGCTCAACCCGGATTTCGTCCTCAACCAGCAGCGTTATCGCGGCGCAAGCATGCTGCTGGCGCGCGCCAACTTCGGTTGTGGTTCGAGCCGTGAACACGCCCCGTGGGCGTTGTTGGACTACGGCATCCGCGTCATCATCGCCCCGAGCTTCGCCGACATATTCTATAACAACTGTTTCAAGAATGGTCTGCTGCCCATTGTGCTCGAAGACCAGGCGGTGGACCGGCTGTTCCAGGAAGCAGCAGTCGGCCCCGGATATAGCCTGGCGGTGGATTTGCCCGCACAGAGCGTGACGACGCCAAGCGGCGAGACGCTGCCGTTTGACGTAGACGCTTTCCGCAAGCATTGTCTTGTGAACGGGCTGGACGAGATAGGACTGACCCTGCAGCATGAGGAAGAGATAAGGGCCTACGAGGAACGACGCCGGGCCCAGGCCCCGTGGTTGTTCACGGAACTCTGAGCAACGAAGCCATGGCCAAGAAGATACTGGTATTGCCCGGCGATGGCATCGGTCCGGAGATCGTTGCCGAGGCGGTGAAGGTTCTGGGCGCGTTGACTGGCCCGGATTGGCCTGAGCCGGTCGTGGACGAGGCCCTGATCGGCGGAGCCGCCATCGATGCGGCGGGTGGGCCTCTCCCAGAAGAAACCCTGGAGCGTGCACGCGCCGCCGATGCCATTCTGCTGGGCGCCGTCGGCGGTCCACGCTGGGATGACGTCGAAACCGCGCGGCGACCCGAGAAGGGACTGCTGGGACTACGCGCCGGCCTCGGTCTGTTTGCGAATCTGCGCCCTGCGATCCTCTATCCTCAGCTGGCCGATGCGTCGACCCTGAAATCCCCGGTGGTCAACGGCCTGGACATTCTCATCGTGCGGGAGCTTACCGGCGGGATCTACTTCGGTGAGCCCCGTGGCATGCGCACCCGGGACGATGGGGAACGGGAAGCTTTCAACACGCTGGTTTACGGAGAGAGTGAAATCGAGCGCATCGCACGGGTCGCCATGCAGGCGGCTCGCGGACGTCGGCGGCGTGTCTGCTCCGTGGACAAGGCCAACGTACTGGAGGCCACGGCCTTCTGGCGTGAAGTCGTGACCCGGGTCGGGCAGGAGTTCCCGGATGTGGAACTGTCGCACATGTACGTTGATAACGCCGCCATGCAGCTGGTCAAGGATCCCAAGCAGTTTGACGTGCTCGTCACTACCAACATGTTCGGCGACATCCTCTCCGACCAGGCCGCCATGCTGACCGGCTCCATCGGCATGCTGCCGTCCGCTTCCCTCAACACCCGAGGCCAGGGGCTGTACGAACCCATCCACGGTTCGGCACCCGATATCGCCGGCCAGGGTGTCGCGAATCCGCTGGCAACCATACTCTCGCTGGCAATGATGCTTCGCCACAGCCTCGGGGCACCGGCTCTGGCGGATAGAATCGAGTCCGCCGTGGGCGCGGTGCTGGAGCAGGGCCTGCGCACGGCGGATATTGTGTCGCCTGGAACACAAAAGGTGGGGACAGCGGAGATGGGCGACGCCGTCGCCGCCGCCTTGTGAGCGAGTCTGATTGCTTACGGGGCCACACCCCTTCGCCCCCTGATGTTGAGCTTGCCGGCCTTACCGGCGTCGGCCGAAACGCCGCCTCCACCCCGTCAGGCTCCGTCCCCGGCACCGCGAAATCGGCGGCCTCTAGGCCGGTCCGTTTGCCGCGCCGGTTAAAGTTCGATCCGGATTGTCCGATTAAGGTGACGACCCGCCGAGGTCGCTAGGAAGGGTCAGATGAGTCGTGAGTTCCATGTTGCAGTAGTCGGTGCCACCGGTGCGGTGGGTGAGGCGATGCTTTCTATCCTAGCCGAGCGTGAATTTCCGGTCGGTCAACTCTATCCCCTGGCGAGCAGTCGCTCGGCGGGTAAACGCATCGAGTTCAGAGGCAAGCACATACGGGTAGAAAACCTGGAGGAATTCGATTTTTCAAAGGCTCAGATCGGGCTGTTTTCCGCCGGCGCCGGCGTTTCCAAGGTGCATGCACCGCGGGCGGCTGAGGCAGGATGCATCGTCATCGACAACACTTCCCAGTTCCGCTACGACGACGACATTCCACTGGTGGTGCCCGAGGTCAACCCGGAGAAAATAGCCGAGCACGAGAATCGTGGCATCATCGCAAACCCGAACTGCTCAACCATCCAGATGGTGGTCGCGTTAAACCCTATCCATGCTGCCGCCGGCATTGAACGCATCAACGTGTGTACCTACCAGGCTGTATCCGGGACCGGAAAAGAGGCTATCGAGGAGCTTGCCGGGCAGACTGCCGCCCTGCTCAACGCCAAGCCCATC
Organism: Gammaproteobacteria bacterium; assembly: GCA_030066245.1. Lineage (GTDB taxonomy): Bacteria > Pseudomonadota > Gammaproteobacteria > JAABTG01 > JAABTG01 > JASJBY01. The sequence goes on along the minus strand of JASJBY010000032.1, from coordinate 34,980 downwards.
GAACCCCATGTTTATCCGAAGCAAATCGCATTTAACGTGCTTCCCGAGATCGACGTGTTTCTCGACAATGGCTACACCAAGGAAGAAATGAAGATGGTGTGGGAAACCCGCAAGATTATGGGGGACGAGAGCATACGCGTTAATCCGACGACTGCGCGTGTGCCGGTCTTCTTCGGCCATTCCGAGGCCGTGCACATCGAGACTCGGGAGAAGCTTTCGGCCGATGACGCCAGGCGACTGCTGGAGGATGCCCCCGGCGTGGTGGTCATGGACGAACGGGCGCCCGGAGGTTATCCAACCGCGGTCACCGAGTCCGCCGGCACGGATCCCGTGTTCGTGGGGCGCATCCGTGAAGACATTTCCCACGAGCGCGGCCTGGACATGTGGATCGTATCCGACAACGTGCGCAAAGGAGCAGCACTGAACAGCGTTCAGATTGCTGATATTTTGGTAAAAGACTATCTGTAAGCTATAGTTGCCGAATATTTGTAAAGGATATTGGGAGCTTTGTCGGCTTGAAGATGGGAGGGGCGTGCTCGTGATGAGCGTCGTAGGAGACAGGTCTGTCGGTCCCTGCAAAGGATCGCATTTAAAGGATTTAGTGATGAAACGAATCGTGGCCTATGCGGCGGCCGTTCTCGTCATTGCCCTTCCCACGGGCGCCGCGGCGCTCGGTCTAGGGGAAATTGAACTGCACTCGGCCCTGAACGAGCCGCTGGACGCCGAAATCGAACTGCTCTCGGTGGGCCGGGAGCAGCTCGAAGACATCAAGGTGGCACTGGCCAAGAGTGCCGATTTTGCACGAGCGGGCCTGGACAGGCCTTTCTGGTTTTCCAAGCTGCGATTTGCCATTCAGAAGGACCCTGACGGCAAGGCGCGCATTAAGATAACGACGCGGCAGCCCGTCCGTGAGCCTTTCCTTAACTTCTTGCTGGAGCTCAACTGGCCAAAGGGAAAGCTGCTGCGAGAGTACACGGTTCTGCTCGACCCGCCGGTTTACTCCGCCGTCGCCTCGGCGCGCGTAGCGAAACCCGCCGTAGAAACGCCCGAGCAGCCGGAGCCGGCGCCCGTAGCGCCGACCACCCTGGAGTCACCCGAGCCAGTCATGGAGGCCCCCGAGGCGCCTCCGGCTGAACCGGCACCGGCGCTTGCCGAAGTCGCTGAGGCTCCCGCTCTTACATCCGAACCGGCGGTGGCAGTCACGCCGGAAGCGCCGCCCGCGGCCGCGCCCCGCCTGCCGGCGGAGATTCCTGAAGCGCCCGTTGCGGAGGAGCCGATGGTTGCCGAGCCGGCGGCCGAGACGCTTGCCGAGGAGCCGCTTACGGCGGAGCCGGCCTACATGTCCCCCTCCGAGCCGGCGCCCGCTCCTGCCGAGCCAGCAGTCACCAGGGCTCCGGTCCAGCCGAGCGTTCCCGGACGGCAGGTCGGACCGTATAGCTTTGGCCCCACTGAGACGGGTGACACGCTCTGGTCTATTGCGAACCGGGTTCGCCCGGAGTCCGTTTCTGCCAACCAGATGATGCTGGCGCTGCTCAACGCGAATCCTGATGCGTTCGAGACCGAGAATGTCAACACCCTCAAAACTGGCCATGTGCTTCGTGTGCCGAAGCTGAACGAGATCCAGACGATCAGCGAGTCCGCGGCATTGGCGCAGGTAAAGGTCCAGCACGCCGCCTGGGACGAGTATCGCCAGCAGGTCGCGGAGCGCGCGGCTCCGGCGCCGCTCGGCGATGTGGCGGAGGTTGTCACCACCGAGCCGCCGCCGGCGGTTGAGGAAGAGGCCCGGCTCCAGCTGTTGAGTGCCGGCGCTGGCGAAGCCGGATTGGGAGGCGTTGCCGGGGGCGAGGCCGAAAGTGCTGCCCTGCGCCAGGAACTCGCGGTGGTTATGGAGGATCTCGACTCCAAGCGCCTGGAGAACGAAGAGCTCAGCTCCCGGCTTCAGGAGACTGAGGAATTGATCGGTGACCTTCAACGGCTGATACAGCTCAAGGACGACACCCTTGCAGGCCTGCAGGCGAGGTTGGCGGAAATGGAGAGCGCGGGCGAGGAAGTTGCTCCGGTAGCTGAGCCCATGCCGGCCGAGACCATGATGGAGGAGGTGTTTGACGAGAGCACGACTGCTTTGCCCGGTCCTGAGGTAATGGAAGACACCGCGGGCATTGGTTCGACCGAGACGATGGAAACCGACCCGGTGGGGGCTATGCCCGAGGCAGGTCCCACGGAAACTGCGGAAATGCCGCAAGCGGACGTCTTACCAATAACCGAAGCGCCGCCAGCGGAAGTCTTGCAGGCTGAGGAGCCCCAGGCTCGCCCGACACCCATCCTGCCTCCTCCGCCGGTGGTACCTTCGGAGTCCTTCCTCGACTCCATTCTCAGCTCGCTGCCCGTGGACCCCATGCTCCTGGCTGGCGGTCTCGGCGCGGTTCTGCTGGTCGGTCTGCTCGTGGCCTTCCTGCTGAAACGCCGCCGCAGCGGCTCCGAGCAGGAAGCGGCAGCGGAAGATGCTTTCCTGTTCGACGAGGATCTCGCCGATGGGGCTCCCGAGGAAGAGACCGAGACTACCGAGCTGATGGAAGAGCCTATAACGGAACCCGACGAGGCCGTTCCAGAAAACCAGAGAACGTTGGTTGCTGGGCAGAGTCTGGCTCCGGAGGTGACGGTAAAGGAAGAGGATCCATTGGCAGAAGTCAACGTCTATCTGGCGTACGAGCGTTTCGACCAGGCTGGGGAACTGGTGCGCGCGGCAATAGACGAGTATCCCGACCGCAGCGAGTACAAGCTCAAGCTGCTTGAAGTCCATTACGCCGCAAAGGATGCGGAAGCCTTCGAGAGAGATGCCGTGTTCTTGCGGGATGCGGTAGGCGAGGACAGCCCTCTGATGGAGAAGGCGGCCGGATGGTGGCAGGAGCTGAATCCCGAACGCAATCTGTTCGAGGACCAAGAGGCGCCCGCCGAGCCGGAACCGGTGGCCGACGACGACGGCTTCGAGTCGACCGTCGCTGCTCTACGGGCGGGCGAGAAAGTAGACTTCGATCAGGCGCGGGAGCAGGCGGAGAGCACAGAGGAGCCGGAGGTGGACTTCGACCTCGGTTTCGATACCGGTAGCACCGACGAGGCGATGCCTGAGAGCTTCGCCACCGAGGAAGAGTCGCAACCCCTCGATTTGGGCGATGCGGTGGACTTCGAATTGTCGGCTGAACCGAAAGCGGGCGAGGTGGAAGAGCCGGCCGCGGCGGCACAGGACGATAATGTGGTGGACTTCGACCTGGACTTCGGCGCTGACGAGGCCGCCACCGAGGCGAAAGTGGAAGAGGCCAGTGCAGCGCCGGAAGCGCTCGACTTCGATCTGGCGGGCAGTGAGGAGGCTCCCCGCTTCGACGAGACCGGGCCCCTGGACTTTGAGCTCGGTACCGGGCAGGACGCCGGGGCTGAGGAGGAACCGGCAGCAGGGCTTGATCTGGATCTGGGACTGGACGATGCCGGGGGCATCGAAGCTGAGGCGAAGCCCGCTGACGACAGCGCTGGGCTGGATCTGGAACTGGGCGCGCAAGATCAGGCCCTTGAGGCCGAGGGGGAAGACGAACGCACAGGGCCGCTTGACTTCGAGATCGGTCCGGATGCGTCGGTAGTCGAAGGGAGCAGCGAGAGCGATGACCTGCTTGGCGAGTCCCTGGACCTGGCGGTGGCATCCGAGTCAGCCGAAAAGCGTCAGGGAGAGGAACAGGTCGACTTCGATGCATTTGCCGGCGAGGCGACCGCCGAGGAAGCCTTGTTCGACGTGGACGCATCCGAAGCATCACAAGAGCTGGAGCTGTCTCTAGACCTTGATGCGGTTGCCGAGGCTGGCTCGGACTCGGACCAGGCTGAGGCCATCGAGCTGCGACCGGACATGTCAGCCGTCGAGTCCGCCGGGCTCGATCTGAACCTGGAAGTTGCCGGAGACGGTGACGAAGAGTCACTGTTCGGTATGGAAGGTGACATGGTGGGCGAGATCGACGAGGTTGGCACCAAGCTCGATCTGGCCCAGGCCTATGTGGACATGGGTGACTCCGACGGTGCCCGGAATATCCTGAACGAGGTGCTCACGGAAGGCAGCGACCAGCAGCGGTCAGAGGCGCAGACACTGCTTACCAAGCTGGGCTGAAGTCCTGCGCGAACGGGTGTTTGGCCCCCGCCTGGTGTGCGGGCCTGGGAATGCAGGTGGACGCAGGCTGGATTGGGAGGCTGTGCGTGCTCTCCGCCACCAAGGCATGCTTCCGTCGCTGACGTCACTTGATGCGCCCCGTTTCCCCGTTGTTCATGGCATGCTTGCTCGGGCATCTTTTCTGCGGCAGCGCAGGCCGGCGCGCGCCCACGCGCGTGTCTACTGGTCTGGCGTAGAATTAAGCTGGTTTTTGGACCCTCCGAAAGCTTTGCCACCCATCATTAGACGCATTCGCGTGACTCTACACTACCGTGCTTACCCTTTTCCGTTGCGCGCTGCGCTGACCGTTCCCATGCTGCCACGAGTTTCGCAGCTTGGCCGATCCCCTTCCATCGATGCTTCGCTTCTCTGCTCCGCTTGATGGGCCCGGCTTGCCCATCCTCGGGCAGTCCGTGTGGCGGGATAAAGGGCCACGGGGCCCTTTTCACTTTCCGCCTCACCCATAGTCCCGCTTTGCCTCCGCGGGCGATCGACCGAGCTGCTTTGCCAGAGTAACCCAAGGATCCGAATCCCGATGAGAAATGCGCGCTAAACCAGCACCATGAAAGTTGCACTCGGCGTCGAATACGACGGGAGCTGCTTCCATGGCTGGGAAACGCAGCGCGATGTCCGCACGGTGCAGCAGGCTGTCTCCGACGCGCTGTCCACGGTTGCGGGGCAGCGTGTGCAGGTGGTTTGTGCGGGGCGCACAGATGCCCGCGTTCACGCCTGGGGTCAGGTGGTGCATATGCAGTGCACGGTCGCCAGGGAGATGCGGGCCTGGGTATTCGGAGCCAACGCCAATCTACCCGGAGACGTCAGCATTACCTGGGCCAGACCCGTGCCCGAGGATTTTCATGCTCGCTTCTCCGCGCGAAGTCGGCACTACCGATATGTGATACTCAATCGTCCGGTTCGTCCGGCCATCTTGGCCTCTCGGGTCTGCTGGGAGTGTCGATCCCTGGATGTGGAGCGCATGCAAGCGGCTGCCGGCTACTTGCTCGGTGAGCACGACTTCTCGTCCTATCGTGCCGTGGCGTGTCAGGCGAAGAGCCCGCTGCGCCGAGTCCATCGTCTGGAGGTCATCCGCACGGGGGCCATGGTGTACATCGATGTGATTGCGAACGCTTTTCTGCACCACATGGTGCGCAACATCGCGGGTGTGCTCATGGAGATCGGTATAGGCAAGCGCGGCGTAACCTGGACGCAGGAGGTGCTCCGTGCAAGGGATCGCACTCAGGGCGGCATTACCGCACCGCCGGAAGGCCTGTATTTCATGGGCGTCGAGTACCCCGGCGACCTGGGGCTGCCGAGGGTTTCGCCGCCCGAGCTAATCTGGTAACGTTCCGGGGCTCCCGGCTCCACCGGGTGGCCCGTAGGGTGTCATCCTGGCTGGGGCTCTCGATGGCCTGTCAGATGTTCTTCATCGTGTGGAGAATTTAGGGTTAGCGCGTCGAACACGCGTCAAGATCTGCGGAATCACGCGCGTAGACGACGCACTTGCAGCGGCAGAGCTGGGTGCGGACGCCATTGGGCTCGTTTTCTATCCGCCGAGCCCTCGTGCCGTGGCTATCGGTCAGGCACGGAGCATCGTCGGCGTCATGCCACCTTTCGTCACGATCGTGGCGTTGTTCGTGAATCCTGCACCCGAGGACGTGGAGGCGGTTCTGCGGTCGGTGCCGACGGATCTGCTGCAGTTCCACGGCAGCGAACCTGCCGCGGACTGCCTGCGCTTCGGCCGACCCTATATCAAGGCTATCCGCATGCATAAGAACGTAAGTATCACCGACAGCGTTCGCGAGTATGCTTCGGCCCGGGCATTGCTCCTGGATACCTACCAGGACGGGGTGCCGGGAGGAACAGGCGCCTGTTTCGATTGGTCTACGATACCGGACGAGGTCGAAAAGCGTATCGTGCTGGCGGGCGGCCTGACCGCGCAGAACGTCGGAGACGCTATCCGACAGGTGCGGCCATATGCCGTGGATGTGAGCGGCGGTGTCGAGGCATCGAAGGGAGTGAAAGACCCGGACAAGGTCGCCGCCTTTATTCGCGAGGTGAATAGTGTCGCAGAAAGTTGAGCCAATCAGGCCGCAGACAATAACGCCGCTACCGGACGCTGGCGGTCATTTCGGCACTTACGGCGGACGCTTTGTGGCCGAGACGCTGATGGAGCCCCTGGATGAGCTTAGCCTGGCGTATGCGCGTTATCTGAAGGACCCAGAGTTTCTGCGCGAGCTCGACAGTGATCTTCGGGACTATGTGGGAAGACCGTCACCGCTTTACTTTGCAAAGCGCCTGACGGAGAAGCTCGGGGGTGCGCGCGTGTTCCTCAAACGGGAGGATCTGAATCACACGGGTGCACACAAGGTAAACAACACCGTAGGTCAAGCATTGCTCGCACGGCGCATGGGCAAGACCCGCATAATTGCCGAGACGGGGGCTGGCCAGCACGGCGTCGCCACGGCCACTGTCGCGGCGCGCATGGGCTTGGAGTGTGTTGTCTTCATGGGCGCTGAGGACATCGAACGGCAAGCGCCTAACGTGTTCCGCATGAAGCTACTGGGCGCCAGCGTGGTGGCGGTGGAGTCGGGGTCCAGGACTCTGAAAGATGCTCTCAACGAGGCAATGCGGGACTGGGTGACCAACGTGGACAGCACCTTTTACATTATCGGTACCGTGGCTGGCCCCCATCCCTATCCGGCCATGGTTCGCGACTTTCAGGCGGTCGTGGGTAGAGAGACCCGGGAACAGTGCCTGGCTCAGACGGGGCGTATGCCGGACGCCCTGGTGGCTTGCGTGGGCGGTGGCTCCAATGCGATCGGGCTCTTCCATCCGTTTATCGCGGATCGGCAAGTAGCCTTCTACGGCGTCGAGGCAGCGGGTGATGGCCTGGAGACCGGACGGCATGCTGCACCCCTGTGCGCGGGCAGGCCGGGCGTTCTACACGGCAACCGGACTTACCTCATGGAGGATCGGGATGGGCAGATCATCGAGACGCACTCGGTTTCGGCTGGTCTCGATTACCCCGGCGTGGGGCCGGAACACGCCTGGCTCAAGGATACGGGTCGTGCTCATTACGTGGCTGCCACAGACACCGAAGCGTTGCGGGCATTCCATGATCTGACCGAGATCGAGGGTATTATTCCAGCGCTTGAATCCAGTCATGCCCTGGCTTACACGGCCAAGCTGGCACCAACGATGGGTCGCGACCAAACCATCGTGGTGAATCTCTCCGGGCGGGGAGACAAGGACATCCAGACTGTTGCCGCCCTTGAAGGCATCTCGCTGTGAGTCGCATCCAAGCGCGTTTCGCGCAACTTCGTCACCAGGGCAGGAAAGCCCTGATCCCGTTCATTACCGCTGGCGACCCAATGCCATCGGCGACCGTATCGCTGATGCACACCCTGGTCCGGGCCGGCGCCGACATCCTGGAACTTGGCGTGCCTTTCTCCGACCCCATGGCCGATGGCCCTGTCATACAGCGCGCCAGCGAAAGGGCCCTCAAGCAGGGCGTGACCCTCCAGCAGACCTTGGACATGGTCAGGCAATTCCGGGAGCATGACGAGAAGACGCCTGTGGTGTTGATGGGTTATCTGAACCCGTTCGAGATAATGGGCTATGGCCGTTTCGCGGAGACCGCGGCATCGGCCGGCGTGGATGGAGCGCTGACCGTGGATCTGCCGCCTGAAGAAAGCCACGAGTTTGTTTCGGCCCTGAGAGAGCATGGCTTGGATCCCATTTTCCTGGTGGCGCCGACCAGCACCCCAGAACGGGTCGAGCGGATCTGCTCGGCAGCCAGCGGCTTCGTTTACTACGTGTCCCTGAAAGGAGTCACCGGCAGCAATCGGTTGGATGTGACCGCCGTCGAGGACAAGCTGAAGGCGATTCGAAACAGCACCGACCTGCCCATAGGAGTTGGATTCGGGATCCAGGATGCGGAGACTGCAGCCCGGGTGGCCGCGGTTAGCGACGCGGTTGTCGTCGGTAGTGCCCTGGTGAGACTTCTCGAAACGCTGGTCGATGAGCCGGCACGCATGGAACAGACGCTGGCGGCGACGCTGGCCGATATGCGTGAGGCCATGGATGCGGCATGACGGACGGCCTGGCGCCCGCGCGGGTTGGTTGACGCCAGGTTCCAGGCCGGACTTCCCACTTTACAACGAGCGAACGCCTATATGAGCTGGTTCCAGAAGCTGCTGCCCACGCGGATCCGCACCGAGGGGGGCAGCAAACGCAACGTGCCTGAAGGACTCTGGACCAAGTGCCCTGGCTGCGGCGCCGTGCTCTATCGCGTGGAGCTTGAGCGCAATCTCGAAGTTTGTCCGAAATGCAGTCATCACATGCGGCTCGATGCACGCCGCCGTCTGGATACTTTTCTCGACCCCGACCAACGCGAAGAGGTGGGCGCCGAGCTGGCCCCCGTTGATACGCTCAAGTTTCGGGACAGCAAGAAGTACAAGGACCGCCTGGCGCAGGCTCAAAAGGCGACTGCGGAGAATGACGCGCTGGTAGCCGTGCGTGGCCAGGTCAGGGGCATAGCAGTGGTCAGCGTCGCCTTCGAGTTCCGCTTCCTGGGTGGCTCCATGGGCTCCGTCGTGGGAGAGCGATTCGTCCGTGCGGTGGAGACCTGCATGGACCGCTCCGTACCGCTGGTCTCTTTTGCTGCCAGTGGTGGGGCGCGGATGCAGGAAGGGCTGTTCTCGCTGCTGCAGATGGCCAAGACCAGCGCCGCGCTCGCACGGTTGCGGGAGCAGCGCATCCCCTTCGTATCGGTGCTGACCGATCCGACGATGGGTGGAGTGTCGGCCAGTCTCGCGATGCTGGGAGATGTCAACATCGCCGAGCCGCAGGCACTGATAGGATTTGCAGGTCCGCGGGTCATCGAGCAGACGGTGCGCGAAACCCTCCCTCAGGGATTCCAGCGCAGTGAGTTCCTCCTTGAGCACGGCGCAGTGGACATGATTCTTGACCGGCGCGAAATGCGCGACAGGATCGCATCGATCCTGGCGCTGCTGACCCATCAACCTTCGCCGATCTCGCCGCCCCTGCTGACTGCGGAACAGGATTAGACCGTCCGGGTCCGCGCTGCTCTGCCGTACAACGACGCCCGCGGAGCCATTCCGGGTGGTGTACGGCTGCTTGCTTTGCCAGCCAGGACGCAAGGCCGATGAGTGACCGGACGCTGGACCAATGGCTCGCCTGGCAGGAGTCGCTGCACCCCGCAGGGATCAAGCTGGGCCTGGAGCGCTGCCGACCCGTGGCGCGGCGCATGGGTTGGCCCGCCCAGCCGTTTTTTCTCTTCACCGTTGGCGGCACCAACGGCAAAGGCTCGTGCGCCGCCCTTCTGGAGAGCATTCTGTTGGCCTCGGGACGTCGGCCGGGCGTCTACAGCTCGCCGCACCTGCGGCGCTACAACGAGCGCGTCCGTGTCGCTGGCAGTGAGGTTTCGGATGATTCGCTTTGCGCGGCATTCGAGCGCGTGGAGCAGGCGCGTGGGGCCGTGCGCCTGACTTACTTCGAGTTCGGTACCCTGGCTGCCATGGACGTCTTCCACCGGGCTGCCTGTGATGTGGTAATTCTCGAGGTGGGCCTTGGCGGCAGGCTGGACGCCACCAACCTTTTTGATGCGGACGTGGCAATTCTGAGCACCATCGCCCTGGATCACGCTGACTGGCTTGGTGACAATCGAGAGGACATCGGCAGGGAGAAGGCTGGGATATTCAGGCCGGGCGGGATTGCCGTGTGTGGAGATCCCCTTGTACCCGACAGCATTTTGGAAGCTGCTCGCACGCTGGATTCGACCCTGTATCTTGCCGGCCGTGACTACAGCTGGAGCCTGAGCCACAGAGGCTGGAGATGGGGGAGCGTCAAGGGCTGTTTCAAAGGATTGCCCGAGCCCGCCCTGCGAGGACAGCATCAGCTGCAGAACGCGGCTACCGTGTTGATGGCACTGGAAGCATCGAACGAGCGCGTACCGGTTTCGGATGACGCTGTGCGCCAGGGTCTGTCGGCAGTGAGTCTGCCGGGACGTCTCCAGCTTCTCAGCGGAGCTGTGGAACGCATAATGGACGTCGCACACAATCCGCAGGCAGCGGGGGGACTTGCCAGCTTTCTCCGACAACGCCGCTGCGGCGGACGGACCCGGGCGTTGCTGGCGATGATGCGCGACAAAGACATGACCGGTGTCGCCGGAAAGCTGGCGTCAGTGGTGGACGAGTGGGGCGTTGCGACCCTGGACGGGCCGCGCGGTGCCACGGCCGCACAGCTTGCGCAGGCACTTGTGGAGGCAGGCGTCAGGGGCACGCCGCAGCAGATGCCCAACGTGTCGAGCGCCTATGAGCAGCTCAGGGCGCTCAGTCGCCAGGGGGACCGTATCGTCGTTTTCGGATCGTTTGTTACTGTGGCTGAAGCCTTGCGGCTTGAATCTTGACCGGCGAGCTTCGAAACTCTTGACCATGGACGAGAAATTGAAACAGCGACTGGTCGGTGCCGCGGTGCTGGTCTCTCTGCTGGTCATCATCGCACCCATGATACTGGACCAGCCGCCGGAACCGATGGAGGATTGGCGCAGCGCCGCCGTCCCCCCACGACCGGAGCATGTCTTCCGCACCGATTTCGTGCCGGTCAGTGAAGCCGAAATCACGACTATGGCTGACCCCGCCGCTTTGGGGTCCGAGCAGGCCGTAAACTCAAGTGCGCAGCGCGGCGCAGGAAGTCCGCCGAGCGCCAGCCGAGGAGCCAAGGAGAGGGCAAGCGATGGTACCGTCAAGCCTTCTACCGATCGGGCGCTCGGCGCCTGGGCTGTGCAGCTCGGCAGCTTCTCGAATTCCGCTAATGCGCTGGCTTTGCGTGACCGACTTCGCGCCAAGGGTTTTCCTGCCTTCATCGAGGATGTCCGTGTCGACCAGCGGCGCGTGCAGCGCGTATACGTCGGTCCGGAACTGTTGCGCGCCAAGGCCGCCGAGTCCCTCAGGCAACTCCAGAAGGAGACGGATCTGAAAGGCCTGGTGGTGCGATATCCTGCCGGCTGATTAAGGGTCATGCTTTTCGCGCCCCTGGCAGCCACCCGTGCCGAGCGCGCGGTGGGCTTCCTCAGGTCTCCGGTGCGTCGCCGCGCTGCTCGCGGAGCACGCTGGTCTGCTTTCTGAGGACGTGTTGGACCAACAGCTCGCGGTCGTCGTCGCGCAGATAGTCGAAGTCGACGGCAACCCGAAAAAGGGTCCCCCGGTCTGCTTCGGCACAGCGCACAACCCGGCCGATGGCTCTGACATAGTCGAACGAGGGCGCCAGCAGCATCTTCAGCTCTACAAGCTGGCCAATTTGTATGGGGTCTGGCGCCTCGAAACACAGGCCCGCGGCGCTGATGTCCACCCAGCGGGGCGGTTGCTTCGATAGCTCGGTGGTTTCCAGCGCGAGCTGGCGCGCGAGGAGGTCGATTTTCTCGTTCAGGGCCTGCAGGTACAGAGCCACATCCGGTTCCCGTTCCTGAACCTTGCGCAGCACCCCCTGCATCTGCTGGCTGGTGCTGGCAAAAGAGCTTGCCAGCAAGTGGCGGCTCTGGCTGTGGTCGCGCAGTTCCTCCACCAATGGCCCACGCTCGTCGTCGGCCAGCGGCCGGTGCTGCAGAATAATGCGGTCTTCGACCCGGAAATAGCGACGACGCTCCGCCGCATCGTCTGAGCCCTGGCCGATTGGCTCGGCCCCACTTACCTCAGGTTGATACTCGGCTGCCATCGAGACTAATGCGACAGGCCGTCAGGCGCGGTTTCGGCCTCGCTCTCGACTATGGTGATCTCCACCCGACGATTGCGCGCCCGATTCGCACGGCTGTCGTTCGGCACCAGCGGACGTGAATCGGCGTGGCCCTGCACCAGGACACGGGACTCGTCCAGCGCGTTGTAGCGCAGCAGGTGATGAACCACGGTGACGGCACGCCCGGCAGATAGCTCCCAGTTGGAACGGTATCGTTGAGTCGCTATGGGAATGTCGTCCGTGTGGCCACCGACGACGATATGTCCTGAGGTCTGCGTGATGACATCGCTGATCTTTGCCATGACCGGTTCGAAAGGATTCTCCAGCACCGCGCTGCCCGACCCGAAGCTGCCTTTCTCCTGGATCCGGATGATGGTCTTGCCCGGGGCTGTCTCCACGTCCAGTTGGCCGAGTTCGACTTCCTCCTTGAGCATTTCGAGAATCCGGCCAGCCTGTTCGCTGCTCTCCTGGGCATGCTCGGCGCTCCCCTTGCCCTTGTGCTCTGAATCACTGAAGTCCAGGTTTTCCTTTGTCTCGTCGGTGGTTTGCTGTCGCACCTCGTTGATGGGCGTTGGCGTGGGCCGACCGGGACTGAATTCCTGGGCGATGATGGAGGTGCCCTTGGGCATGATCTTCGACTCGACCAGGCGCTGCACGCCAAACGCCTCTCTGAGGGAGCCGGCGACTTGCTTGTACTTCTGGACGTCCATCTCGGAGAAAGACAGAAGCAGCACGAAGAAGCACATGAGCAGCGACATGAGATCGGCGAAGGTCATCACCCAAGCGGGTGCGCCGGTCGCTGCCTTGGCCTTGGCACGGCTCATAAGGGTTCCGGGCTATGCGGCCTTTTTCTTTGCGGTCGGAATCGTCCGCTTGCTGTCGGGCAGGTATGTCTTTAGCAGAGTTTCCATGACCCGCGGGTTCAATCCCTCCTGAATGGCCGAAATAGTTTCCAAAATCAGTGACTTGTTGAGCCGCTCCTCCTTGCTGCGTAAGGTCAGCTTGTCCGCGATGGGCAGGGCGAAGGCGTTCGCGATGATGGCCCCGTAGAGCGTGGTGAGCAGGGCGACGGCCATGGCCGGCCCGATGCTCTTCGGGTCGTCCATGCTCGAGAGCATCTGAACCAGGCCGATCAGGGTGCCGATCATGCCCATGGCGGGGGCTGTCTCGCCAATCGCGCGGAATATCTGCTGGCCTGTCTCGTGGCGTTCGATGGCCAGGTCGATATCCTGGTTAAGCGTCTTGCGCACGAACTCGGGCGGGTTGCCATCCACCGCCAGCTGGACGCCCTGTTTCAGAAAAGGGTTGCTGATGGTCTGGTTCTCGAGCGCCAGCAGACCGCTCTTTCGGGCTACCTGTGAGAGCTCCAGCGCCTCTTTGATCAACACATTCGGGTCGTCGGCCTTGGAGCGGAAGGCACGCATGGCAACCTTGAATGCGTTCAGAAAGGTGCCGAGGGGAAACTTGATCAAGGTTGCGGCGACAGTGCCTCCCAGGACGATGATGACCGAGGGTGGGTTGACGAACAGCATCAGGCTGCCACCGACCGCGATGGCACCGACGATAACACCGATTCCGCTGATGAGTCCCAGCAGGGTGGCCAGGTCCACGATCACACTCCTCCGTTCGGGCGGGTTCCACGAGACATGCTGTCGGCTTGGGGTGCTGGATCGGTTGGCCACCGTCGATGCCACCCCGCCCCTGTATCGGACCCCGAGAGCCTTAGCTTTAGGTGCCGAAGGCACACCAGCTATGCCGCGCGGCATCCGTGATCGGTGAAGCATTCGCGGTGGGGCCGTACCGGCACGAGCCGCCGGGACACGCCATGAATACCTCCCTGTAGGCTCGACGGCCGCTATCCCTGCGACCGAGGGTCCCGGCCACTCATGCCGGCACGGCCCTAACCGAACACCAATGCGCTGCGCGGGGTGTCGGGACCCCAGACGGGTTGGGCCTCCCGGGGCGGCTCGCTACCGCGCGAGCCAAAATGGTCGGACAACTGGGGAGAAGCGTTGGACGGTCCTCGGGGCAAGTGTTCAGATGCGCGGATCGGTCTGGTAGAATCGCCGCTCCGGCGTACGTCGCGGCGCTCCGGGTCAACGTGCCGATGCCGTCTTAAGGGTGGACGCATCTGCGAACGGCCGCAGGCGAAGCCAGAGTGGGCGATGAAGGCATATAGAACGAGATGACCAGCGAGTTGTTGACCAAGACGGGCTGCATTCGCTGTTTGTCGCGGCGGGGCGCGGTTCGGCGGCCCCGTCGGGCGAACGATGCGACCTGACAGTCTCGCGCCCGGCAAGCAGGAGTCGGCCGCGCCATTGTCATGACGCTGGTGGACTACGCGATTCTCGTTGTTATCGCTCTCTCGGCGGTCATCAGCGTGATGCGGGGCTTTGTCAGGGAAGCGTTGTCACTGGCAGGCTGGGTGCTGGCGTTCTGGCTCGCTCTGAGCTTCACGCGGGACCTGTCCTTTGTCCTGGAGGACTACGTATCGGTGCCGGGCCCGCGGCTAGCCATTTCCTTTTTCGTGTTGTTCTTCCTGACGCTGCTTCTCACGGGCCTGGTGAACTTCTTGGCAGGCCAGCTGGTGGACAAGACCGGCCTGTCGGGTACCGACCGGGCCCTCGGAGTCGTCTTTGGTGTTGCCCGCGGCGCGGTCATCGTCGCTATACTTGTGTTGCTTGCCGGCTTCACGGCGCTGCCTCGGGACATCTGGTGGACCGAGTCCCATCTCATCCGTCATTTCCAGGAATTGGCATTGTGGCTACGAGGTTTCCTGCCCCCGGATATTGCAGCCCGGATCAGTTACTGAGCAGTCTGGTGGACCAGGTGCTTGTATCGTCGAGGTGATTGTCATGTGCGGGATTGTTGGAATTGTCGGCAGAGGCGCGGTCAATCAAGCCATTTACGATGCACTCACCGTGTTGCAGCACCGTGGTCAGGACGCTGCCGGCATCGTGACCTGCGAGAACGACAGGCTGCATCTGCGCAAGGACAGCGGTCTGGTGCGAGACGTGTTTCAAGCTCGGCACATGGTGAACTTGAAGGGACACATGGGTGTCGGCCACGTTCGTTATCCCACGGCGGGTTGCACCACCTCTGCCGAGGCCCAGCCCTTTTATGTCAACTCTCCGTTTGGCATCATCCTGGCGCACAACGGCAATCTGACCAACGCCGCAGACCTGAAGAAGGATTTGTTCCAAGAGGACCTGCGCCACATCAATACGGACTCGGACTCCGAGATTCTTCTGAATGTGCTGGCTCACGAGTTGCTGGCCCAGGGCCGGCTCACGATTGATGAGCAGCACATCTTCAAAGCAGTGGAAGGCGTGCACCACCGCTGCCGCGGTGCCTACGCGGCCGTTGCGCTGATCATCGGCTATGGCATACTCGCTTTCCGCGACCCCTGGGGTATCCGGCCGCTGGTGTTCGGAAGGCGCGAATCGCCGGCGGGAACCGAATACATGATAGCGTCCGAAAGCGTCGCCCTGGATGCGCTCGGCTTTGAGCTGGTGAGGGATGTGCTCCCGGGTGAGGCGGTCTACATCGACATGCAGGGTGCCTTGCATACCCGTCAATGCGCCGAGTTCTCCGTTTATTCGCCGTGTCTTTTTGAATTCGTCTATCTGGCCAGGCCGGATTCAATTATCGACAACGTATCGGTATACAAAGCCCGGCTGCGCATGGGCGAGAAGCTGGCCGACAAGATCCTCCGCGAGTGGGCTGACAATGACATCGACGTGGTCATTCCCATCCCCGACACGAGTCGCACGGCGGCCCTGCCTCTGGCCTACAAGCTGGGTGTGAAATATAGAGAAGGCTTCATCAAGAACCGCTACATCGGACGTACCTTCATCATGCCAGGACAACAGGAACGCAAGGCATCGGTGCGTCGGAAACTGAACGCAATCGATCTGGAGTTCAAGGACAAGAACGTGCTGCTTGTGGACGACTCCATCGTGCGGGGAACAACGTCACGGCAGATCATCCAGATGGCCCGTGATGCCGGGGCGCGAAAGGTCTACTTTGCTTCGGCCGCACCGCCGGTCCGCTATCCGAACGTGTACGGCATCGACATGCCGGCTGCAGACGAACTGGTCGCCCACGGAAAGACGGAGGCAGAGATTGCCGAGACCATCGGCACCGATCGGCTGCTCTACCAGGATCTGGACGACCTGATGGCGGCCGTGAGTAAGGGCAATCGGATGTTGGAGCGTTTCGATGCGTCAGTCTTCAACGGCGAGTACGTGACGGGCGACGTCAGCCACAGCTATCTTCGGCGGCTCGGAGAGAACCGCAGTGACCAGGCCAAGACTCGTCGCCGGGCCGAGGTCAACGACGTGATCGAGCTGCATAATGCCTCCTGAACACGATTGAATCCTCTGGAGGCGACCGTCGGATTGGACTAGACTTCGAACTAGAGTGACGAAAGCGCCGATTTGAGCTTCAGCTTGCGGGCGCTTAACAAGTACTGCTAAAGCGAGGGGGAGACCTGCTTTAGCACGTGCTGAAGGCAGGTTTTTTTTTGCCTGGTGCGCAGGCCCGGAGAGTACGCAGATGACACAGCGCAAGTCCGAACTCGGCTTCGACACACTCGCCGTGCGCGCCGGACAGGTGCGCACGTCCGAGGGAGAGCAAAGCGAGCCTATCTTTCCCACATCCAGCTTCGTGTTTGAAAGTGCGCGCCAGGCGGCAGCCCGCTTTTCCGGCGACGAAGCGGGCAACATCTACTCTCGCTTCACCAACCCCACGGTGCGCACTTTCGAGGAGCGTCTCGCTGCGCTGGAATCGGTGGAGTGCTGTGTGGCGACGGCCTCGGGCATGGCCGCCATCCTGACCACCTGCATGGGCCTGCTTAAATCCGGGGATCACATTGTCTGCTCGGAGAGCGTATTCGGCACAACCGTCGTCTTGTTCGAGACTCTCCTGTCCCGTTTCGGATTGAAGACCACTTTCGTTCCCCTCACGGATATGCAGGCGTGGTCCGAAGCCGTGCGGCGGGACACCCGCCTGCTGTTTCTGGAAACTCCGTCCAACCCGCTAACGGAGGTGGCGGATATCCGCCAGCTTGCCGATCTCGCCCACGACAACGGAGCCCTACTGGTCGTGGACAACTGTCTGTGCACCCCGGCATTACAGCGGCCCGTCGAGCTGGGCGCTGACCTCATCATCCATTCGGCCACCAAATACCTGGACGGCCAGGGGCGATGCGTCGGCGGTGCGGTCCTGGGCAGCCGGGACCTGGTCGGTGGGGACTTGTTCGGTTTTCTGCGTTCGGCAGGGCCGACCATGAGTCCGTTCAACGCCTGGGTCTTCCTGAAGGGCCTGGAGACACTGTCACTGCGCATGAAGGCGCACAGCGCCAATGCGCTTGCGCTGGCCAGATGGCTGGAGGAGCAGCCCGCGGTACGGCGCGTTTACTACCCCGGACTGAAAACCCACCCACAGCACGAGCTGGCGTCACGCCAGCAGTCGGACTTCGGGGGCATCGTCGCCTTCGACGTGGCCGGCGGCCGGGACTCGGCCTGGCGCATCGTGGACAGCACCCGGCTCCTCTCCATCACGGCCAATCTGGGCGATGTGAAGAGCACCATCACCCATCCTGCCACCACGACCCATGGTCGTATGCGCCCCGAAGCCAGGGAATCCGCGGGCATAGGCGAAGGCCTGCTGCGCGTGGCGGTGGGTATGGAGGACGTGAAGGACCTGCAGGCAGACCTGGAGCACGGTCTCGAGCAGCTGAGCGGCGCCTGACGAACGCGCTCATCCGACCTGCAACGGGCTCGCCGGATGCGGCGAGGCCGCCCTCGCGCGCTGCCGGCGGCAATTGTGCCGCTTGGATTCAGACTCCCAATTCGGGCCGCTTGCTTCTAAACTTGAGGAGGTCACCGTGAGGGAGGTTGCGCGGTGATTACACGTTTGCGAAGCATCGGCATCGAACCACAAGGAACCGGGCCAGCAGGTCCAGGTCGGGACGATCGTTTGCATCCAAAGCCTGGAGTGGCCAGCTATGGAAAAATTCTCCGCCCTTCGCGTCCATCAGGAAGGTGACAAGACCGCCGCCCGGATTGAGCAGATCTGCCTCGACGACCTCGGACCAGGAGAGGTGGTGATCCGGGCTGCCTACTCAAGCGTGAACTACAAGGACGCGCTGGCCGGCACCGGCCGGGGCAAGATCATGCGTCGCTTCCCCATGGTGGGCGGAGTCGACGTGTGCGGTCGGGTGGTGGAGTCGAGCGACCAGCGGTACAAGCAGGACGAGCATGTGCTCGTGACCGGCTTCGGCATGAGTCAGGACCACGACGGTGGCTATGCTGAGTACGTGCGGGTGCCGGCTGACTGGGTCGTTCCGCTGCCGGCGGGACTGTCCCTGTTCGAGGCCATGGCAATCGGTACCGGGGGTTTCACGGCGGGCCTGGCGGTTCAACGCATGGAAGTCAACGGCCAGGCTCCGGAGCGCGGTCCGGTAGTCGTGACGGGCGCTACGGGTGGCGTGGGCAGCTTCGCGGTGGACATACTGTCTGCCCGGGGCTACTCAGTGACTGCCATCACGGGCCGCCCGGAGGAGCAGGGCTACCTCTCCGAGCTTGGCGCTGCCGAGGTGTTGTTGCATCAGGAGCTGGAGAAGGGCGGCCGTCCTCTGGAGAAAGGGATGTGGGGCGGGGCGGTGGATAATGTGGGTGGTGAGCTCCTCGCCTGGCTTACCCGCACTGTGAAGCCCTGGGGCTGCATCGCCAGTGTCGGTCTGGCCGGCGGCCACGACCTGAACACCACGGTGATGCCGTTTATCATCCGCGGCGTCAGCTTGCTTGGAATCGACTCGGCAGGATGTGAGATGGGTATGCGGCGCACGGTCTGGGATCGTCTGGGCTCCGACCTCAAGCCCGCCCACCTGGGAAGCATCGCGCCTCATACGGTTGGCCTCGAGGACTTGCCCCGGGTTTTCCAGCAGCTGCTGAGTAGGGAGCTGCGGGGGCGGACCGTCGTAAGGCTAGCCGGTGAGGCTTGTTGAGGCGCTTGTCCCCGGGCCGCCACGACGCCCGGGCCCACGCAGGCTGATATCATGTTTCTGACGCTTGATGGACCGCCGGTGATGAACATGTATGCAGCGCTCGCTGAACGGGCATGAGGAAAGGTGGCCTAAAGATTCGCCTGCTGGCGCCATTGACCATAATACTCGGCGTCATTGTCGCTGCGTCCGTGCTGGCGGTGCGCTACTACCAGCATTCCCGCATCGAGGCGGAGGCAGCTGCGCGCACCCGCTACGCGGCACAACTGCTGCAAACCGCTCTGGCCAGCGACGCCCAGCGAATGCAGGCGGTGCTCTCCGTGGTCATGCGCGACGATCGCTGGAGGGCAGCGCTGCGTGCCAGAGACCGGAAGGCGCTGATGCAGCAGTCGTCGGCTCTCTTCGATGCGTTACGTTCCAGCCATGGAATTGCGCATTTCTACTTTCTCAGCCCCGAGCGCGAGGTGATCCTGCGGCTTCACGATCCCGCACGCTTCGGCGACACCATCGACAGGCTGACCCTGCAGAAGGCGGCCGAGCGCTCGCAGATAGTGTCCGGCGTTGAGCTCGGGGTGCTGGGCACACTCACACTACGCGCCGTGTCTCCCTGGTACGCCGACGGGGAGCTGGTGGGCTATGTGGAAGTTGGGGAGACCATCGGTCACCTGATAGGACGTCTTGCGGATATCCTGAAAGTTGGCCTGGTTGTCACCGTCGACAAGCAGTTTCTCGAGCGGGAGGGCTGGGAGGCGGGGAGAAGCGTGCTCGGGCTCCCCAACACCTGGGATGACCTGGACGAGATGGTCGTGGCCAACAGCGCGCCCAAGCGGTTTCCGACCGCAGTGGTGGAGGCGGCAGGCCGGACCGGCGGGGCCCAGCACGGGGTGGAAATCCGCGCGGGAGATCAGCGCTTTTTTCGCGGGAGCTTCGTGCCGCTCCGCGATGTCGCAGAGCGGCCGGTGGGCAAGCTGGTGGTGCTCAAGGACGTCACCCGGGTCGTTGCCGAGGCCGACCGGGCCGTTTGGCTGGTCGCTGGTATGTCTGCGGTGCTCGGCGTGGGTCTGATCGCTCTGTTCTTTGTTATCGGCCATCGGGCGGAGCGGGCGTTGCTGAGTTCTCAACAGGCCCTCATGGATGCCCGGGACACGCTTGAGCGGCGCGTTGCGGAGCGTACAGCCGCCTTGCAGGATTCGAAGCGGCGACTGGAGGAAGAAGCGGAGGAGCGACGCCGTGCTAAAGAGGCCTGGAAGGCGAGTGAGACCCGGTATGGCGAACTGGTCGAGAGCGCCAACAGCATCATCATGCGGAGAGATCTGCAGGGTCGGATCACCTACATAAACAGCTTCGCCCTCGCTTTCTTCGGTTATTCCGAGGAAGAGATCCTCGGGCGGAGCATCGTCGGCACCATTGTGCCGAAAACCGAGTCCACCGGCCGGGACCTGGCGGCGATGGTTGAAGACATCAGCCGCCATCCGGAGGAGTACGTCAACAACGAGAACGAGAATATGCGCCGCAACGGCGAGCGGGTGTGGATCGCTTGGACCAACAAGGCAGTCCGGGACGCCGACGGGGAGCTGACCGAGATACTCTCGGTCGGCAACGATGTGACCGCGGGCAGGCTGGTGGAAGAGGAGCTGCGCCTGATGGCGTCCGTCTTCCGCAACAGTCTCGAAGGTGTGGTTATCACCGATGCCGGGGGCAAGGTACTGCGGGTCAACGACGGCTTCAGCGACATCACCGGCTACGGCGAAGGCGAAGTCAGGGGCAAGAGCTATCGTTCCCTGGTCGCGGACAGCGAAGACCAGATGCTGTTCGACAATCTCTGGCAATCGCTGCAGCAGGCGGGGTTCTGGCAGGGTGAGATCTGGAACCGGCGGAAGAACGGTGAGGTGTATCCCCAGTGGCTGGGGGTCAGTGCCGTGCGCGGGGAGGATGGCCTGGTAACTCATTACATCGGCGTGTTTACCGACATGACCGAGAAGAAGCTCTCGGAGAAACGCATATACCGCCTGGCCCACTACGATGCACTGACCGATCTACCGAATCGCGTGCTGTTTCAGGATCGACTCGACCAGGCCATTACCCAGGCGAATCGGACCGGCTCTCAGGTAGCTCTGCTCTACCTCGACCTGGACCGCTTCAAGCCGATCAACGATTCCCTCGGCCACCACGTGGGTGATCTGCTTCTCAAAGGCGTGGCCGAGCGCCTGCGGGGTGCGGTGCGGGAAACCGACACGGTGACGCGCATGGGTGGAGACGAGTTCACCATCATCGTGCCCGGCATCGAGAAGGCGCGCGACATCGTCCCAACCGCTTCTGCGATAGCCCGGAAGATCGTCAAGCGGGTTTCGAAGGCCTTTCCTCTCGACGGGCATGAGGTCTTCGTCAACGCCAGCATCGGTATTGCCTGTTATCCGCAGGATGGCGAAACGGCAGCCGACTTGGTGAAGAACGCCGATAGTGCCATGTATCACGCCAAAGAGCAGGGCGGCCAGAGCCACATGTTCTACGAGGAGCGCATGAACGCAGCCGTGGCCGAGCGCCTGCTCATGGAGCAGAACCTGCGCAAGGCGCTGCAACGCAACGAATTCCGTCTGCACTATCAGCCATGGCTGAGCCTGCAGGAAGGAGAGATCCGGGGCGTCGAGGCCCTGTTGCGCTGGGACCATCCGGTGCTCGGCATGGTGGCGCCGGATGACTTCATTCCCATCGCTGAGGACACGGGGCTCATTGTGCCCATCGGTGAGTGGGTCCTCCAGGAGGCGGTTCGCCAGGCCAAAGTCTGGGAGGCCGAGGGTCTGCCGCCAGTCCGAATTGCAGTAAATCTCTCCCTGCGTCAGCTACGCGACAAACGCCTGGTCAAGACCGTGCGCCGCCTGCTGTCGGACTCGGGTCTGGAGCCCCAGCGCCTGGCGCTGGAGATAACCGAAAGTACCTTGATGGAAGATTTGCAGGAGACGGTGGCTATTCTGAAGAAGTTGAGCCGGGCGGGTATCCACCTGCTCATTGACGACTTCGGGGTGGGCTATTCCTCGCTGAGCTATCTGAAGCGGTTCCCCATTCATTCGGTCAAGATCGACCGGTCGTTCGTGCGCGACATTGCCGTGGATGCCAACGATGCGGCTATTGTGGCGGCAATCATTGCCATGGCCCACCAGCTGCGCCTGCGGGTGGTGGCGGAAGGGGTGGAGAGCGAGGCTCAGCTCGCATTTCTGCGCAGCCACAGCTGCGACGAAATCCAGGGGCATGTGATCAGCGAGCCGTTGCCCCCGGAGAGCTGTGCGGAGGTGCTGGGAGGCTGGCAGATGGCGGAGGCCGATGAGCCAGCCAGCCTGGAGGGGCCCCACGCACGTGCGCGATCCCGGGAAAACCGGCGCACCGCCCCCGCTGCTCAGTAGTGCACTTACCCAGGCAGCAGTCTCCCGAAGCCAACAGACTGCCGCGACCGACCCGGTCAGGCTGTCGGTGGATTCAGTTTGAAGGGCCGCGCTGCATCAGCCCGCGGCGGGCAGGTGGTCGACTGAGGGCACGGCCACGTCCTTCCGACGGTTGGAGGATTCCCCAGGTTGCCGAACATCCATTATCAGCCCGCGCATATCGACCGGGGAACTCACCACGATGGCATTGTCCAGGGTCGTTATCCAGCCCCGTTGCCGGAAATTCGCGATGACCCGGCAGAGCGTTTCCGCGGTGATCCCCAGCACAGCCGCCAGGTCGGCTCGCCGCGGGGGCAGATTGCTTACCGGACGGGTGGGAAAATCGTCGTCGTAATAGTCCATGAGGTACTTGGCGACCTTCTGCTCGGCGTTGTGCAGCGACATGGACTTGACTTGGCCGACCAGCTGGTGCATTCGTCGACTCAACATGGCCATCATGGTCCAGTTCAGCTCGGGCCGCTGGCGCAGATAACGCATGAAGGAGAACGCGTCCACGGCGATCAGTCGCGAATCCTCGATGGCGACGGCTGAGACCGGATACCCCTGGCCCGAGAACATGGCGGCTTCGCCAAAGGTCTGGTCTGGACCGATGATCTCGACGATCTTCTCCTGCCGTTTGGGACCGTAGAGACAGAGCTTAACAAGCCCCTCTACCAGGCAGTAGATGGCGCTGCAGGGCTCGGATTCGCGGAACAGTACGGCGTGGGACTCCAGGTAGACAAGCTTGGCGAAGCGGCTGATCTCCGCCATGTCGCGCGCGGCGTATCCGGAGAACAGGTGACTCTTTTTAAGGGCATCGATGCTGGCTGGGTCAAGCACGAGCTGGCACTCCCGGGTGTCTGGCGACGGATTCGAGCCCGTCTGGCGACACCTGTTGGTTCACCCTGTCTCCAAAAGTCTAGTCGGCGTCCGGCGCGACGTTTTCCCGGCTCCCGGGCAGTCGCGGCCGGCGCAGGAATCCATCCCTCACAAGCAGGCATCACGTCCGAGTGTGCAAGTATAGGGGCTACGCCTGGCGGAATGGAACCATCGGTAGTTGCTAATGGCCCTTGATCTAGATCAACGTATTTCGTTGTTTGCCTTTCCATGGACGCATAGCCCGGCCATCGCTTACGGTACACTTGTCACCTAGAGGGTTATTCACTGATCTGCAGTGAACGATGCCCGTGCACCCTTTTGGCTCATCAACGGAGGCGAACAATGACAAATAGCAGCCGAAGTCTCTGGCAGTGGCTACCCGCGTGGATAGCCGGTGCCTGTATGCTTGCGATGCTGACGCCGGCGCAGGCGGCCAGACCGGCCGGAAAGATCGGCGTGGATTGGGGCGACAAAAAGGGGGAGATGTGTACTGCCTGCCATCGCCAGGCCAGCCCGGGCATGTGGCAGCAGTGGAACCAAAGCCAGCACGGTCAAAGCGGAGTCAACTGCTACGACTGCCACAGGGCCGAGGAGGGCGACAAGGACGGCTTCATGCACAACGGGGCTCGTATCTCCATCATCGTCTCGCCCAAAGACTGCTCGCGCTGTCACGAGACAGAGTTCCAGGAGATGGACGGCTCCCACCATTCCCATGCCGGCCGCATCCTGGCGTCCCTGGACAACCTCCTGGGCGAGGTCGTGGGCGGGCCTGCCGCGGTGAACGTGGGCTGTCGCCAGTGTCACGGTGCTGAGGTCGAAATCGGCGCCGACGGCAAACCGACCAAAGAGACCTGGCCCAACACCGGTATCGGGCGCAAAAACCCGGACGGGTCCGAGGGATCCTGCACGGCCTGTCACGGCCGGCATGGTTTCTCCAAGGCCCAGGCCCGTACACCCGAGACCTGCGGGAAGTGCCACATCGGCCCCGACCATCCGCAGATCGAGGTGTACAACGAGTCCAAGCACGGCATTATCTACAAGGCCCGTGTAGAGGAAATGAACCTGCATTCGGACAAGTGGGAGGCGGGCGTCGACTATTGGGCTGCACCCACTTGTTCCACCTGTCACATGAGCGCTGCGCCCGGGATCGGCAAGACCCACAACGTGGGCGAGCGCATCTCCTGGAACCTGAGGGCGCCGGTCTCCAAGAAGATCAACCTGGTGAAGCTGGAGAACGGCCAGGAATTCGATGTGCCCGAGGGGAATCCGGTGCCGAAAGTGGGCGACAAGGCCAAAGGGTCGAAGGTGGCCCAGGTGCTCACCTGGCAGGACCGGCGCGACCGTATGAAGTCCGTCTGCCGCGCCTGTCACGCGGAGGGCATGGTGACGGGGCACTATCATCAGTTCGATGCGCTGGTGGACCTCTACAATGATAAGTTCGCGAAGCCGGTCAAGGCCATCATGGCGGACCTGAAGAAGGAGGGCCTGATCACGCCCAGCCCCTTCGACGACAAGATCGAATGGGTGTGGTGGGAGATCTGGCATCACGAAGGCCGTCGGGCGCGCCATGGCGCATCCATGAGCGGTCCTGACTACGCCTGGTGGCACGGCATCTACGACGTCGCCAAGCATACCTACTTCAAGTTCATCCCCGAGCTGAAGAAGGTGGCGGGCGAAGAGAAGGCCAAGGAACTGCTGGAGAAGCACTTCAGGCCCATCGCTGGCCATGCCTGGTACTTCGACGGCATGGGCAAGGATCAGATTGACAAGATCCGCAAGGGCTACGAAGAGCGTTACGGCAAGGGTACGTTCTCAGGCTAGTCGTTAACGCTGACGCGATACCCGCCCCTCCCGGGCATGCTCGGGAGGGGCTTTTTCGTTTCAGGTCCGGTATTCTGGAAAGCTCTTGAACGAGCGGAGAAAGTTATGCGTGCAGGCGTGGCAGGATGGTGCATCAGTCTGGGTTTGGCCGTATTGTTGGGCCCGTGCAGCGTTGTTGCCGCAGAAGGCGACGCGCAGCCGCTGATCGATGCGGGTAATCGGCACTGGGAGGCGGGGGAGCTGGACCTGGCCATGGTCAGTTACCAAGATGCGATTGAGAGGGAGCCGCGCTCGGTAGATGCCCACATGAAGCTCGCGGGTCTGTTGGTGGCCCGGCAGGAGTACCGGGCGGCCGTGGAGACCTTTCAGCAGGCCATCAGCATTAATCCTGATAACGCCAATGCCTTCATCGGCATGGCCATCGGCTACCTGCACCTGGGGGACCATCCGCTCGCTCACGCTGCCCTGGAAGAGGCACTGCGCATCGATCCGGAGAAACGCGGCCGGGTAGGGCCACTGATGCGGCAGATCGAAGCCAGGCTCGCCACTGAAGCCCATGGGTTGGGTGCACCGCCGGCCCACTAGCCCCGCCAGAGGTCTTGGCAGGCCGGCACCGCGGCGCTCTCTGATGGCCGGCGGCTAAGGTCTGCAGGCAGGACGACGCAGGCTCTTCAGGCCATGACACTGACACCCTGGCGTCGGGGGTCGGCAGCACCCTGCAGGACTGGCCCCCGGGGATGGTAGCTTGCAGAATGGGCGCCACCGAAGAATAGATTGCGTTCCGGCCAGAGCCTGTGCTGGTCGAACTCGCGTGCCAGCGCGGCGACTTCGCGCTCCGCGAAGCCGCCTTCAACGCTCAACAGACCCTCCTCGAAATGGATGCGTGGACTCGTGACCGCATCCTCCAGGGGCATCTTAAAATCGACCAGGTTGAGCAGAACCTGGAGAACCGCGGTTCGGATCCGGTTGGAGCCGCCCGAACCGGTCGCGACCACTGTGCCGTCCGGCTGAAACAGCAGGGATGGCGCCATCATGGAAGACATGCGCTGATTCGGCGCCCAGCAATGGAACCCCTCCGGATTCAAATCCTGCTCGCCCAGCATGTTGTTCAGCATAATGCCGGTACCAGGGGTCACGTGGCCGCACCCCTCGCCGTTGGAGATGGTCATGCTGGCCACGTTTCCCGTCGCATCGATGACACACATGTGGGTGGTACCGCGCAGGCTGGTGCAACGCTGAAGCACCTCACGCTGGTAAGCCGCCAGGTGCTCCGCTTCGAACAGGGCATCCGCCAGGGCAGCAGCGGAGCGACCGGCGAGGAGATGGTCCATGCGGGCTTTGTTGGTGGCATCCATGACGCTCGCCAGCATGTGCAAGTGGTCGGACGAGCCGAAGCCCTTGGCATGCAGGTCCAACGTGCTCAACAGGCTGAGGCCGAAGGCGATGAGCAGTCCGCCGCAGGACGGAGGTGGATTGGTCAGTAGCCGGGCGTTTCGATAGCGATGCTCCAGGGGCTCCCGCCTGTGCACGCGATAGTTCTCCAGATCTTCGGCCGTCAGGCAGCCACCTCCGGTCCGGCACTCGGCAAGGATCTCCCGGGCAATGTCTCCCCGGTAGAACAGTGTTTCACCCTCCCGCGCCAGCGCTTCGAAAGTGTCGGCAAGCTCCGGGAGTCGCAGCAGCTCACCTTCCTGCACCAGCTTGCCCGGCAGGCTACGACTGCCGTAAGCCTGCCGTGCAGTCTCGGTGGATGCGTAGATGGCTTCTACCACGTCGAATAGATATCTTTCGAAGGCGGTTATGCGGATCCCGTCCCTGGCCATGGTGACTGCGGGTTTCACAATCTCCGACATTGGCATGCGGCCCAGGTCCCGGTGGATCTCGAATACGCCCTTGACGACCCCCGGGGTGGCGATGGCCCCCATGCCGATGTGGAATTCCTGCTGCGCCGTCCCGAAATCAGCGACGATGGGATAAAAGTCGAGAGCCTTTGCATCCGGGGGGCGTCGCGACGGCGTTTGCACGAAGAAGTCGTAAACCCGGCTGGGGCCGTTCGCCAGGTGGGCAATCAGAAAGCCACCGCCTCCCAGGGAAGAGAGCACCGGTTCCGCGACGCAACCGGCGAAAGCTGCGGCGATGATGGCATCGAAGGCGTTGCCCCCGTCGCGAAGCACGAGTTGAGCCGCTTCTGCGGTTCGGGCATGCCCGGCCGAGACGATTCCTTTTTGAGCCATGCGCAGACTTTCCAAGCGGAGCGGAGCCAGTTGCCAATGATCCGGCAAACGGGGCGGCGCCGCAAAGCTGGGTGTGACAGACCGGGCGCGGGGACACCCGGACGGTGCCGTGAGTCAGCGGCCCGCCTTCTCGTGGCGGAAACGGAAGCGCTCCAGGGCGGGGGTATGCATAACACGGTCGGTCAAGCGCACCAGCAGCTGTTGGTCGGCCGCCGTGATCTCGACCGGCTGGTTCTCGCTGAAGACGCCTGTCGGGCAGAGCAGCGTTGCGGGCAGTCGTCCGTCTCGGCTCCCGGAGAGCAGCAGACAGGGCTGTGACTGAGGACCCCCGGAGGACGGGCGACAGCTGACCGCGACGGCAGGCGCGTCGAGACGCTCGGTCCCGAGCACCAGGCTCTCACCCTCCAGTCCACGGATCCAGCGGATGATCGCGATGCCGACTCCGGTGCCGAAGTCCGTTCCGGCCTGTTCGACAATCCCCACCAGATCACCCACCTGGCCGTCGGCCAGGTCACCGTGTTTTCCACTCAGCCGGTAGCCTCCCGGGGCTTCGTTGAGGATAGTCCAGCGTGGCAGAAGGGGTGCCGCTGAAGGCTCGGATGAGGCCCGGGTGTGGCCTTCCGATGCGCAGGCATCCGTAAGGGCACGGTGAACCGCTTCGATGCCGAGCACCACAGAGACTTGTCGGTAAGTGGGCTGGCGAGCCTCTTTTCGCGGTCGAATGCCTTCGAAGTCCGGCACGATGCTGGCTATGAGCCGTTTGCCCCGTTCGGCGTATTCCCTGTGTCGTGCCGAGACCGCCTGGTTGATCTGGTCCCGAATGGCGGCGGTCACGACGGCACGTGTGTCGACGACGCGAGGTCTGGAAGGCGGGTTGCCCTTGTCCAGCTTGACGGTGGGGATCGGTGGACCGTCGCCGGCAAGGTCGATGAGAAAGTGACCCTGCAGCCTCTTCCAGTCATTGTCTTTGTTTATCTGCGTGGCGGTTGCATATCGCTCGAAGAAGCGGAAGAAATCCAGCACTTCCCTGCGCCCCATGTGAAAGGGGTCGGCCAGACTGAACAGCACGAACTGTTTGTATAGCTTGCCGATACTCTCGGAGGCGGCGCGTTCGCCTGCGCAGATTACCGGCAGGTAGAGCATCTGCCGACCCTCCGCGAGCCGATACAGCCAGTGCAGCTGGTGATAGGTGCGTGCGGGAACCTGCGTGTACAGACGAAAAGCGTGGAGCAGCCGGTTGATGGTCTGTTCCATGGCGCAGTAGATGGCGCGACGCAAGCGTTCTTCACTCTTCGCGCCGGCAGCTTTCCTGTAACAGCTGCGTACGATACCCTTGTACGCTGCGGCAAGTGCCGAGGTCAGATGGCCGATGTCCTCCGCAAGACGATTGTTGCGTTGGTCAGCGCGCAGCAGTTGCTGGAACGAAGGACTGTCGAAGTCTTCGAATACGCCGTTAATCTCGGGCCGGTAAACGTCCAGCAGGTCTTGCCGGAGCTTGTCCGGCAAGTCCTCGGCTTTCAGCCTGGCAACTGCTTTCAGCAGCTGCTCGACGGCTTGGTCCGGCTCAAGCTCAGTCAGCCCTGTCAGCCACTGTCTCAGTCGCTTGGGCTTGAACTCAACGGCGGCCAATCCGTCTTCTGAATGCTGCCGTAGCGGTGTCAACAGCGAGAAGTTCAGCATCGGGACAGATTCTTCTGGCGGCGTGCCGGGTTTCGCGGGTGCGAATGTCCCCCGGCCGTACAGGTACAGCCGTCTTTTATCTATCGGTACGACTACCCGGAACTTTACCGGCGCGTCCCCCGGGCTGCCGTGCGGCGGGAGGTAAGGATAGGTGTGCTGAGGGACAGCGCCTCGGACCCGCCTCAGTTCGCAGGCCGGTGGTGCCCGAGCGACTCCCATACCGGACGGGGCCCCGTTGAGCGAGACGGCCGTTGGCCTGACGTTCATGGCATACCTGGTCGGGATGCTCGCGATCGGGTTGCTGGCCTACCGGCGTACCCGCAGTCTGTCCGACTATCTGCTGGGCGGCCGGCGGCTGGGCAGGTGGGCCACCGCCCTCAGCGCCCAGGCCTCGGACATGAGCGGCTGGCTCTTGCTGGGGCTGCCCGGTTTAGCCTACGCCGCGGGGCTGGAGTCACTGTGGCTGGCCGCCGGCCTGCTGCTGGGCACCTATCTGAACTGGCGCCTGGTGGCGGTTCGACTGCGGCGCTATACCGAAATCGCTGGCGACTCCTTGACGCTTTCGGACTATCTGGAGCGTCGTTTCGGCGACCAGACCCGGCTGCTGCGCATCGTGTCCGCGCTGTTCATCCTGGTGTTCTTCCTTTTCTACACCACGTCCGGCCTGGTGGCCGGTGGCAAGCTGTTCAACACCGTGTTCGATATGCCCTACCTGCTGGCGGTGCTGGTTGGTGTCGCGGTCATCGTCACGTATACCTTTCTGGGCGGATTTCTCGCGGTCGCGTGGACCGACACGGTTCAGGGACTGATGATGTTCGGCGCGCTTGTCGCGGTTCCGCTGGTGGCAATTTCGGAACTCGGGGGCTGGTCCACCACCCTGGACAAGCTCGAGCGGCTGAGTCCCGAGTTGCTCGATCCCCTGCTTACGGCCTCCGGTCACCCCCTGACGGCAATTGCCGGGCTCTCACTGATGG
Source organism: Gammaproteobacteria bacterium (assembly GCA_030066245.1). GTDB lineage: Bacteria > Pseudomonadota > Gammaproteobacteria > JAABTG01 > JAABTG01 > JASJBY01. The sequence goes on along the minus strand of JASJBY010000032.1, from coordinate 5,032 downwards.
CATGGGGGCTGGGCTATTTCGGACAGCCCCATATACTGGCACGCTTCATGGCCGCCCGGTCGGCGGATGAGCTCCCCGTTGCCCGGCGCATTGCTGTCGGCTGGACGGCCGTTACCTTGACTGGAGCAGTGCTCGTCGGTCTGGCAGGGTTCGGGCATCTGCATCCTTCGCTGCTGGATGTGGACCAGGAGAAGGTGTTCATGCGCCTGGTAGAGCTGCTCTTTCATCCCGTTCTTGCCGGCATCTGGCTTGCCGCGATCCTGGCGGCGATTATGAGCACGGCAGATTCACAGCTGCTGGTGGCTTCTTCGGCGGTAACGGAGGATTTTTACAAGGGATTGCTGCGGCGAGAGGCATCGGACCGGGAGCTGGTGTGGATCGGGCGCTTGACAGTGATCGCAATCGCGTTGCTGGCCATGACCCTGGCCACTAACCCCGAAAGCCAGGTGCTCGACCTTGTGGCCTATGCGTGGGCAGGCCTTGGCGCCGCCTTCGGGCCGGCCATCCTGATATCGCTGTACTGGAAGCGTATGACCCGCGCGGGCGCGCTGGCGGGCATGCTCGTCGGCGGTCTGACGGTCATCGTGTGGAGGGCTTTCGGCGGTATGCTGGAGATCTACGAAATGCTGCCGGGTGTGCTGCTGTCCGTCGTTGCCATTATCGTCGTCAGCCTGTCTACCCCCATGCCCGCCGCTGCAGTACGGGAGCAGTTTGACAGGGCCGTGGGCGGGGCGGCCGGAGGCGTGCGTGGGCATCAAGCGGAGTGAACCGCAGGAGCTGTTTTGCGCTCGAAGTCCGGTGCAGGTCCATCGTCGCCCCGTGAGCCGGGTCGGCCGGCTCCTAGATTCGCAAGCGGCAATGATGAACTCGGCTTGATCCCTGTGCCCCGGCGCCCTAAACATTCTATTGAACAAGACGAAAATTCAACGCATGATGGGTTGCCGCGCTCGGCAGGTGCATGCGCGCGGCGGTTCAGAGGTGGCCCGTAGAGCCACGGGACAGGGATCTGTTATCAGAACCGCGGCAGTTGGCTCTCGGTACCCAGAACGAAGGCGTGTCGTCGCCGGACGGCCTGTACCGGATTAGGAGGAGGGGAAATGCTGCAAGAAGGGGACAAAGCACCCGATTTCTCGCTGCCCACTGCCGACATGGAGGTACGCAGTCTCGCGGATTTCAGTGATCGGGCATTAGTGCTGTATTTCTATCCCAAGGACGATACACCCGGCTGCACCATACAGGCCAACGAGTTCACGGAGCTTCTGGAGCAATTCGACGAAGCAGGCGCGCATGTGGTTGGCGTCAGCCGGGACGACTGCTTCAGCCATCAGGCATTTCGGGACAAATTTGGACTGAAGATTACACTGCTTGCCGATGTGGAAGGGGACGCATGTTCCAGTTACGGTGTCTGGCAGGAAAAGGAAAAGAACGGCATTAAAAAAATGGGTGTGGTTCGGTCCACGTTCGTCATTGACGGGACGGGCACAGTGCGGTTTGCCGAGTATGGTGTATCTCCGAAAAACCATGCCTCGCGCATGCTCGACCTGGTTCGTCGTGTGACCGGCGCCAATCCGAATGCGGCGTGAAGCGCCGCTGGCGTGTCTTTTAAGTTGCCGCGTCTAGCGAGACAGTTCGCGCGTCAAGGGTGGCGCGCGGGGCGCGAGGAAACGCCGTTGTCTGCTGGCTCGGCCTAAAGCCAGCAGCCATCCTGCCGTTTTCTGGCTTATGGGTTGCGCGCATTCAGCGGCATCGTCGCTTTCATTCATCATGCTGAATCATCCGGTCGGCTACTGGCTGCGCAGCCTTGCGCCGGCTATGGGTCTGCTGCTGATGTGCCTGGCGCCGGCTTCTGCGATGACCGAGGATTTTGACGCCGCGTTGGCGGCGGCGCGCCGCGGCGACTTCGCCGAGGCGTACTGCGTATGGAAACCTCTGGCCGAGGCCGGTCACGCCGCTTCTCAGTATCACTTGGGATGGATGTACGCCAACGGCGAAGGCCTCAAGGTGAACGAGAAGCTGGCTGTGTCATGGTGGCGAGCCGCCGCAGATCAGGGGCACACGGAGGCACAATCCAGGCTCGGCATGGCCTACCTGTACGGAGAGGGGGTCAAAGAGGACCACGGCAAGGCACTGCGCTGGTTCGTTGCCGTTGCCAGGAAAGGGGACGAGGATGCGCAGGCGCTGCTGCGGCGCCTGGCCGCAGACGGTGACGAGGCGGCCATGTCCCTAGTCACCCGACTGCTCATCGATGGCCGGGAGATCCTCGGTAACGGCCGGCGCATTCGCGTGGATAAGGCCAATCTCCGTTCAGGCCCTGGGAAGCAGTTCAAAGTGGTGACGGTCGTGAGCAGGGGCACGGAGCTAGTGGAATTTCAGCGCTCGGGTGCGTGGGTCCAGATTGGCTTGGCCGGTACACCGAGTCTCGTGTGGGTGCACGATACACTCATCGAGGAGGTCTCCAGCCGGGGACTTGAAGGGGCTCCGTAAGCCTTGAAACGGGCTGGTCTCGGCTCGTATGGAAGGCGGAGGCGTAGCTGTCCGTCTGCGCAGCGCGCCATCTGTCGGCCATGCTGGCTGCCCGTGTTGACGCAGTGGTAGAATTCCCCGCGGCCTGAGAAACGGACAGCGGAGCTTGAACTTGGCGACTTGGCTGACGGAGAACATCTGGTGGTGGGTCGCGGGTATCGCTGCTTGCATCGTAGGCATCAAGATAGCGGTGTTCCTTGCCCTCCGAAGACTGTCTGAAACCAGTGGTTCGGACGACGGCTAGATAGCTGCTCGGACATATCGACCACAAACGGCGATACAGCCGGTGCGGGACCCAGCCGGGGCGTTGGCTCCGCTAGACCTGGCCACCCAAGTCCGGGGCACGCCATCCGTGGGGGTGCCCGCTCGGCGGAACGGCGATTCACCGCATGACCGTTCGGAACCGCCTCTCCCCTGGCCTGGCGAGAAGCGGAGATGCGGAGCTTGAGCTTTCCCTGCGCCGCTCACCGAACGGGACGGGCTGCGGCAGCGCAAAACCTTCAGGACAATCTGCGTGTAGGGTTCCCTTCTGCACCGCTCGCAAGCTCGTGACAGAGCATCTTCGGTTGCGCCAACGCTCCGACCGGACCAAGAGGTAGGATATTTGGGGCGGGCGAAGCAGGCCGCCGCACAGCCGAACTGAAATGCACGATGGTCTGGTGCGACCACCCACAAGCCAGGCTTTTTGGCTGTTGCGTCGACATGAGTAATCGATAATCTGGAGCAGCTACAGAGCTTTCGTCCATTTACCCCGGAGCACCCAAGTCGTTGATGTCTGACGAGCCTCCTGTTCGATACCATCTTTCGCCCGCCGATCCGGGTGCACACCTCTTCCAGGTGAGGTGCACGGTCACCGACCCGGATCCGGATGGCCAGATGCTCTCCATGCCGGCGTGGATTCCCGGAAGCTACATGGTGCGAGACTTCGCTCGCCACGTGGTGCGTCTACGGGCCACCGGCGGCGGTGGCGAGGTGGCAGCCGTGAAGCTGGATAAGCAGACCTGGCGCTGTGCCCCCTGTGCTGGTCCTTTGACGGTGGTGTACGAAGTCTATGCCTGGGACCTGTCCGTGCGAGCAGCGCATCTCGACACGACCCACGGATACTTCAACGGCACCAGCGTCTTTCTGTGCCCGACTGGCCGCGAGCATCGGGACTGTGTCCTCGAACTCCGTCCCCCGGAAGGCGCCGCGTATGCCAAATGGCGGGTCGCCACGTCCATGGCGCGTTTGGAGGCGGCTCCCCATGAATTCGGCTCCTACATCGCCGCCGGCTATCAGGAGCTTGTGGACCATCCCGTGGAGATGGGCGAGCATACGCTGGTCGGCTTCGAGGCCTGCGGAGTGCCCCATGAGGTCGTTATCTCCGGCCGGCACTGGGCAGACATGGAGAGGGTGCGTCGCGACCTGCGGCGCATCTGCGAACACCACATCCGCTTTTTCGGGGAACCCGCGCCGTTCGATCGCTACGTTTTTCTGGTCATGGCCGTAGGCGAAGGATACGGCGGTCTCGAGCATCGGGCCTCATGCAGCTTGATGTGCAGCCGGGACAGTTTGCCGCGCGCCGGCGAAACGGACGTCGGCGACGACTATCGGGAATTTCTTGCCCTGTGCAGCCATGAGTACTTCCATGCCTGGAACGTCAAACGCATCAAGCCCTCAGTCTTCACCGCCGACGATTTGCGCCGGGAGGTACATACGCGATTGCTATGGGCTTTTGAGGGCATCACGTCCTACTACGATGAGCTCGCGCTGGTGCGCACTGGTTTAATAAGTCCCGCAAGCTACCTGGAACTCCTGGGCCGTGTAGCGACCCGCGTGTGGCGGGGTCGCGGGCGCTTCAAACAGAGCGTAGCGGAGTCCAGCTTCGATACCTGGACCAAGTTCTACAAGCAGGACGAGAACGCACCTAACGCTATTGTCAGCTACTACACCAAGGGTGCCCTGGTGGCGCTGGCTCTGGACCTGGTCATCCGACGGGACACCGCTGGGAGCCGGTCTTTGGATGACGTCATGCAGGCCCTCTGGGACCGCTACGGGAAGAACGGAATTGGTGTGCCCGAGGACGGCGTCGAGCGCATGGCCGAGGAGGCGACGGGGCTTTCTCTTAAGACGTTCTTCGATGAGGCGCTGCGGGGCACGGACGACCTGCCCCTTGCCGACCTCCTGGCGGAAGTTGGCGTGGGTTTCACGCTGCGCATTGCCGAGTCCCCGGATGACAAAGGGGGAAAGCCGGCAGAGTCGGGCGCAGGCAAGCCAAAATCGGTGTTGGGCGTGCGTTCAGTTCCGGAAGCCGGAGGATCTCGGCTCAGCCATGTATTCGATGGGGGCGCCGCCCAGCTGGCAGGTCTGTCGGCAGGCGATGTGATAGTCGCGGTGAATGGTATTCGTGTCACTGGTGGGGCGCTTGCTGGTGCAGTCGGCCGGTACGCGGTAGGTGAAGAGATATCCGTGCATGCCTTTCGTCGCGACGAGCTCATGCGGTTCACGGTGACATTGACGGCCGCCCCCG
>JASJBY010000319.1 GCA_030066245.1 Gammaproteobacteria bacterium | reverse complement strand
TGGTGAGGAATGCCGACCGCATGCAGGACATGGTCGACGGCGTGCTCGGGTATTTCCGGGCCGGCAAGCCGGGCAAGTCCGCCGACTGGGTGAGCTTTGCCGATGCAGTCGATGAGGCGGTTGCCAATCTGGGTGCTGTCGTGGAGGAAACGACGGCTCGGGTTGAGCGTAACGGGTTGCCGAGTCTGCCCGGGGATCGCCTCAAGGTCGTGCAGCTTTTCCAGAGCCTCATCGGCAACGCCATCAAATTCCGACGCGATGAGGCGCCGCGCATCTTCATCGCGGCGCAGGAGCAGGACGACGACTGGCAATTCAGCGTGAAGGACAACGGAATCGGCATAGCGCCGGAGCACTACACGCGAATATTCGGCATGTTTCAGCGTCTCCACACTGCCGAGGAGTACCCCGGGACGGGCATCGGGCTGGCCATGTGCAAGCGCATTGTTGAACGGGCCGGGGGCAGACTGTGGCTTGCCTCGACGCCAGGTCAGGGCACGACGTTCTACTTCACTATTCCTAAGGCTCCCATGACGCAAGGATTCGACTCAGGAGCGGAGGGGGATGAACAGACTCCAAACTGAAGCAGTCAGGGTTCTGCTAATCGAAGATACCCTCGGCGAGGCCGACTTGATCCGAGAAATGCTCCGCAGGGCGTCGGGCGCGTCTTTCCTCATCGAGCATGCGCGACGGCTGACGGAGGCCTGGCCTCATCTGGAGAGCCGACGCCATGACGTGGTTCTGCTGGATCTCAATCTTCCGGACAGCGACGGGCTGAGCGGTTTCGAGAAGCTGCACAAGGCGGCACCCTGGCTCCCGGTGATCATTCTCACAAACGTCAAGAACGAAGAGGTGGCGGCGAGGGCCGTGCGTTTCGGGGCGCAGGACTACCTGATCAAACGCGAGGTGGATACCAACCTGCTGACCCGCGCGATTCGCTACGCCATTGAGCGTCAGCGGGCCGAAGAGGCTCTACGGGAGAGTGAACAGCGTTACGCGCTGGCCGTGGCAGGCGCCAACGACGGACTGTGGGACTGGGATCTGCGGCGAGGCCGCATTTATTTCTCACCCCGCTGGAAATCCATACTCGGTTATGGGCCCGAAGAGATCGGCGACCAGACCGACGAATGGTTCAAGCGTGTGCATCCGGATGACGTGGACGGGCTCAAGGCCGTGCTTTCCTCCCGCCTGGCTGAGGGTACTGAGCACTTTTCCTACGAGCATCGGGTCATGACCAAAAGCGGACAAGCTCTGTGGGTGCTCTGTCGCGGCCTGGTGGTGCGGGACGAGAACGGAGAAGGGTACCGAGCGGCCGGCTCTCTTACGGACATCAGCCAGCGCAAGCGGGCCGAGGCACAGCTCATCCACGACGCTATGCACGACGCCCTCACCGGTCTTCCCAATCGTTCCCTGTGTCTGGATCGACTCAACGTCGCATTGCGGCAGGTGCGGCGGGACGAGCACAAGGCTTTCGCGGTGCTGTTCTTCGATCTGGACCGCTTCAAGACCATCAACGACAGTCTGGGACACACGGTCGGCGATCAACTGCTGGTGGGTATCTCCCGTCGTCTGGAGAAGTACCTGCGCCCCGGCGATACCCTGGCCCGCCTGGGAGGGGACGAGTTTGCGATTCTGTTGAACGAGATAGAGGGCGTGTCCGACGCCACTCACGTAGCGGAGCGAATCCACCAGCTGCTCGAAGGTGAGTTCATCATTGAAGGACATGAGGTCTTCACCACCGCGAGCATTGGCATTGCCATGGGCTCTGACCAGTATCGGCGGGCGGAGGATGTTCTGCGGGATGCGGACCTGGCCATGTACCGCGCCAAGCGGGCCGGCAATCTCTGCTACGAGGTTTTCGACGGCAACATGCACGAGGACGCTGTCGCCCTGTTGACCCTCGAGACGGACCTGCGCCGGGCGGTCGAGCGCGACGAGTTTGTCGTTCACTATCAGCCCATCGTTTCGCTGGTTACCGAGCGGGTGCTCGGTTTCGAAGCGCTCCTGCGCTGGAAGCATCCGGAGCGCGGCCTGCTGTTGCCCGATGAGTTCATACACGCGGCCGAAGAGACCGGGCTGATTATCCCGATCGGCTGGCGGGTCCTGATGGAAGCCTGTCACCAAACACGCGTCTGGCAGAAACTGTTTCCCACCGACCCGCCGCTGGCCATCAGCATCAACATATCGGGCAAGCTGTTCCAGGAAATCAACATGTCCGGCAAGCTTCTCCGCATTCTCGAGGATTCAGGTCTTGCGGCCGAGAGCCTGCGCCTGGAGATCACCGAAAGCGCAATCATGGACCATCGGGAAACGGCCTTGGAAGAGCTCATGACCTTGCGTGAGTCCGGAATCCAGCTGCATATTGACGATTTCGGCACGGGTTACTCCTCGCTCACTTACTTGCAGCGCTTCGCCTACGACACGTTGAAGATCGACCGCTCCTTCGTCGGCGCGATGAACTCCCCGGGCGAGACCGGTGCCATCGTCAAGGCCATCGTGGCCTTGGGCAAGATGCTGAACATGAATGTGATTGCGGAAGGCGTTGAGACCGAGGAGCAGTTGCAATGGCTCCGCTCCATCCAGTGCCCCGAGGCACAGGGATTCTGGTTCTCCGAGCCGATGGACGAATTGGGCGTCGACACGTTGCTGCGCGGTAAACAAGGTAAGCCGTTGTAGAGCGTGGCGGTTTGAGGGCTGAAATGAATGGTGGCCGGTCGTGCTCGCGGAATGCGGGCGGCGGCCGGGCCCAAGCGTGAAGGAGAGCCAGTGAAAGCGCCGTTGGCGGGCGTTGTTGTCTCGCTGCTGGTGGGCATCGCCAGCTGCAGCGATGGGACCTCATCCCAGGGTGAGGACGCCGGCGTGGAGCGAGCCAGAGCCGGTGACACCGTACTGGTGGAGTACACGGGTAAGCTCGCCGACGGGACAATCTTCGAGTCGAACGTGGAAGGGGAGGCGCGCGGCATACTCATCGGCGCGGAGGACGTGCTGCCGGCGTTCGAGCGGGCACTGGTCGGCATGGCGCCGGGGGAGGAGAAGCGTATCGAACTGGCGCCCGAGGAGGCATTCGGCCCGTACCGGAGCGGTGAAGGCATGATTCACACGCTTCCGCGGTCCAGTCTGGCTCACACCCTCGACCTGGAGGTGGGTCAGCAGTTGAATGCCGCCGTGTTCCACCCGGACGATCCGGAAAAGCCGGTCATGGTAACTGTGACCGTAATCGAGCTTACCGACGACACCGTGACTGTGGACGCCAACCATCCGTTGGCCGGCAAGAGCATCTATTTCGAGGTCAAGCTGGTGGAGATTCTGTAGCGGGCGGTCTGACTCGGCGGTTACTTCCCGCGTCAGCCGAAAATCAGCGCCTTCAGCTTATCCAGCTCTCCAGGCGTATGACGCATGCGGAACAGGGCATCGGCGAGGCGCTTGTTCCTGAAGCGTGTTCCATCGGCCTCTTCCAGAAATTCGTCGAAGGTCACCAGGAAAGGCTCTATCCTCTCCCCAGGCTCTTGCTGGGGCGCTTGAACACGACGACAGCGTCTGGCTACGAAGTCATGGGATGCCCAGTGGATTGCGGAGCTGAATACCTTCTCCCGCCACAGCACCAGTTCCTCGCACGCCATGCCCAGTTCCTCGAGCAGCTCTTTTCGAGCGGCCTCGGCGGGAGTCATCCCCCGTTCCACCTGTCCCCCCGGCAAGGAGACGAAGGAGCCGACGTAAGGTTGTTCTTCCCGGAGCAGGACAATGTGCTCATCCGGGGTCGTCGCAATCAGCTGGACGGAAGGGATGCGCTTGATGGCCTCGAAAGTGGCGGTCGAGCCGTCGAACAGGTCCTGCTCCCATTGGTAAACATCGAACAGGATGCCACGGAAGACGCACCTGGCGTGGTGCGGGATCTCGGCCATTTGTGGTTATTGAAGGAGGCCCGCCGGGACGACCATCCCAGAAGGGAGAGGGACGTCCGGTCGTGGGTGTGATCAGCTGAAGGCCGAGCCCGGCTTGCTACCGGCTGCCTTGAGGATCTTGGCCAGTGGGCAGAACCCGGTGAAGGCCGATTGAAACAGGTTCAAGCCCACAAAGGCGGTGAACCACAGCCAGTTGGGATCCCAGAAATGGGAAAGTGCCAGGCTGAGCATGACCATGAAACCCGCCACGGCAAATACGATGCGTTCGATGGACATGGGTCCCAATCCTCCTGGGTATAGATATAAGTAAACCCTAATATAGTAGCTCATCTCGAGTGCTTTTCGCAACCGGCTCGCGTCACGGTCGCGCCTGCCCCTGGGGCGCGCCCTGCGCGGATCCCAGACCGAATCAGCGATGGAGCGCGTTTCTGGCCCGGTCGCCGGCTTTCACGTAGGATCCGGAGCATACAAGGTATGGCGTGAACTGAATCTGCCACCGGGTATTCGCCGCTGCGAGCGATGCTGGAGCTGAGGAGAAATGTAGCATGAGTGTCTTTCACCGGCTGTTGCTCACCTTGTTACTGTCGGTCGCCTTGCTCTGGGCGGCCGGCTCGCGCGCGGCTGGCAACGCTCCGGCGCCGGAGGCAGGCGCCATTCGTCACATGGACGAGAACCGGACGCGCACGCTACCGAATCGCTGTGCCGAGAGCGGGATCGAGGCCTATGTTCCGGAGCATAGGCCTGTCGAGCCGCTCCTGGCTGTCTTTACAGCCTCGCGCGAAGACGGGCCGACGCGCCTGTGAGCCGCACGGCTGCTCGAGTGGGCGACGAGCGGCCGTCGGAAGTGAGCCATGGCAGAAAAGATACGCCCGGGAGGGAGCTGCATGTTCGCACGCGCAATGCTCGCTACGTTGCTGGCGCCGTTAGCCGTGGCGGCCGACCCGGACCTGATTCAGGTGAAACGGATGTCGATGGAACTAGCGCGCGATATCGCGCAGGGCGCGGTGGACGCGTGCCGCGAGGAAGGGTATCAGGTGAGCGCCGTGGTGGTGGACCGCAGCGGTATCGAGCAGGTCGTAATGCGGGATGTGAACGCCTCCAGGTTTACCATGGAGATAGCGCGGAAAAAAGCGAATGCCGTGGTCCTGTCGGCGGCCAGCACGGGCGATTTTCTCGACAACCGGCCTGACGTGGCGCCGATCATGAACTATCTGGACGAGATCATCGTCCTGCGCGGTGCGTTGCCGATTCGGGCAGCGGGTTCTCTAGTAGGCGCCGTGGGCGTCAGCGGCGCACTCGGCGGTGAACTGGACGAGAAGTGTGCGCAACAGGCCTTGGACGCCGTGGAGGAGCGCCTGGAATTCGCGGACCTGGACTAGCCCGGATTTCTCACCAGGATTCGGAATCTTGGGTCGCTCTAGCAAAGCAGATTGGCCGATCGCCCGCAGAGGCATAGCTGTAGCTATGGTGAGGCGAAAGAGAGTAAAGGTCCGGTGGACCTTTACGCCGCCGAACGGGTTGCCCATGGATGGGCAACCCTGGACCATCCAGCGTAGCGG
>JASJBY010000318.1 GCA_030066245.1 Gammaproteobacteria bacterium | reverse complement strand
GACAAGCTCACTGCGGCCATCCATAACGACAATGGCGCTTTCATTCAAGAGGTCTTCAGCAGAGCCAAGGATGCTCGAGATCGCTTCGCCAAGATCGAGGACGGGAGCCTCCCGGCGGAGTGAACCTATGGCGCCCTCCACAAGTCCCCACAGCCGCTGACTGCTCAAGAACTAACGTATGAGGAACGAGTTAGGCATCGATGAACGTGTCAGCAACGGGACACTCTGTCCGAATGTCGATGAGAAGTTTGGGCTTGCCTGATACGTTTCTATTCATCGGCGGCGTATGAGCGATTCTTCCTCTGTTCGCTTTGTGATTACACCGGGTGGGCATCTCAGCGGTCGGATTCGGGTGCCCGGCGACAAGTCCATCTCTCACCGAGCAGTGATGCTCGGAGCGCTGGCCGAGGGCGATACAAAGATCAGCGGGTTTCTGGAGGGTGAGGACACCCTGGCGACGTTGGCAGCCTTTCGTGCCATGGGGGTTCGGGCCGAGGGTCCGGACGGAGGCGACTTGCTAATTCACGGCATGGGTCGGCAGGGCCTGCGGTGTCCTGAAGAACCCCTTTACCTGGGCAATTCGGGAACGTCCATGCGCTTGTTAGCCGGGCTTCTGGCGGGTCAAGACTTCGACGTGGTGCTCACGGGTGATGCCTCTCTGTCCACGCGTCCGATGCGGCGGGTCACGGAGCCTCTCGCCGCCATGGGTGCCGACATTGAGGCCAGTGAGAACGGAACTCCTCCCCTGCGTATCCGCGGGGGCGCTTGTTTGCGAGGCATCGAGTACCGGATGCCGGTGGCCAGCGCTCAGGTGAAGTCCTGCCTGCTGCTGGCTGGGCTTTACGCGCAAGGTCGGACGTGCGTCAGCGAGCCGGCGCCCACCCGGGATCACACAGAGCGGATGCTACGGGGCTTTGGCTACCCGGTCGTGGTCGAGGGCAATCGAGTATGCGTGGACGGCAGCGGAGGACTCACGGGCGGGGTTCTCGAAGTACCGGCTGACATTTCGTCGGCGGCCTTCTTCATGGTAGGGGCCGCGATTGCGTCAGGCTCCGAGCTGCTTCTCGAACACGTGGGTGTTAATCCGACCCGTACTGGTGTTATCGAAATCCTGAGGCTTATGGGAGCCGACCTGACCCTAGCGAAAGAACGTCAAGTTGGCGGTGAACCCGTCGCCGACATTCGAGTGCGGTCCAGCCCGTTGAAGGGTGTTCGCATCCCGGAGCGTCTAGTGCCGCTGGCCATCGACGAGTTTCCTGCCGTCTTTGTGGCGGCAGCTTGCGCTGAAGGCGAGACAGTGCTGACCGGCGCGCAGGAGCTGAGGGTCAAGGAGAGCGATCGTATTGAGGTGATGGCGAACGGTTTGTCCACCCTCGGGATTGACGCCCGGCCGACGGGGGATGGAATGATTATTCGGGGCGGCGTTATGGGCGGAGGCGAACTGGATAGCTATGGTGACCATCGTGTGGCCATGGCTTTTTCCATGGCAGGACTGCGGGCCCGCGACACCGTCGTAATCAAGGATTGCGCCAACGTTAACACCTCGTTTCCGGGTTTTGCCTCCGTGGTTCACCAAGCAGGATCGAATATGCTCGTGGAGCCAAGCCCAAGTTAGCCCGAATTTCTCACCAAGCGGCCCCGACCGCCAGAGATGCTGATTTTCCTGAATGCCGTCTGGAGGGGCACGAGCTGATCATCATGCCTGACGTGAATGCGAACATTCCGGTTTTGACGGTGGACGGGCCGAGCGGATCCGGCAAAGGAACTGTTGCCCGTTTGGTGGCTGCCCGGCTCGGCTGGCGCTTCCTCGACAGTGGCGCTCTTTACCGGCTATTGGCACTGGCGGCCGAGAAGCGAGGTGTGTCTTGGCATGACGAGGCGGCGCTCTCGGCGCTTGCCCTTGCATTGGAGGTCGAGTTCGTCGGCGGGAACGCTGATAACGAGCCGACCGTTATGCTGAGCGGTGAAGATGTCTCACTCGCCATTCGCTCGGAATCCTGCGGCAACAACGCCTCCAAAGTTGCCGCGTTGCCCGGCGTGCGCGAGGCGTTGCTCGCCCGTCAGCGGGCTTTCCGCGAGCAGCCGGGGTTGGTGGCTGACGGCCGGGACATGGGCACGGTGGTGTTCCCGGATGCTGGCACCAAGGTATTCTTGGAGGCCAGTCCCGAAGAAAGAGCCGCTAGGCGCCATAAGCAGTTGAAAGAAAAAGGAATAGATGCTAGCCTTCGCGATCTCGTGAAGGAGATCGCTGAGCGTGACACACGTGACCGTGTCCGCTGTGTCTCTCCGCTGAAGCCGGCTGAGGACGCTCGGGTCATCGATACGACGAGCCTGAGCATCGATGAGGTGGTGGACCAGGTAATGGCCCTGCCGCGCAGCGGCGATACCTGACACGAGTCGTCACAGGGTACCCTTTCATGGCGAGAAGGGTGTTGGTATTGGTCTAACCCGCGGGGCGCGCCACGCGCCGCCAACCGTGGACATCGGGGTGCCCCGGCAGAGCCGGAGCGCAAGGTACTTTTAACTATGGGCGAGAGCTTCGCAGAATTGTTTGAACAGAGTCAGGCCGCAATCGAAATGCGGCCGGGCGCCATCGTTAAGGGTGTCATAGTTGACATCCGACCGGACGTGGTGGTGGTTAACGCCGGCCTGAAGTCGGAGGGCATGATTCCCTCATCTCAGTTTGAGAATGAAGACGGCGAGGTTGATGTCTCCATCGGAGACGAAGTGGAAGTGGCGTTGGACACGTTCGAGGACGGCTTTGGTACCACCATCCTGTCTCGTGAGAAAGCGAAGCGTGCCCAGGCCTGGAACGAGCTGGAAAAGGCCTACGAAGATAATCGCACGGTGACCGGCATTCTGACCGGCAAGGTCAAAGGCGGTTTCACTGTAGACATCAACGACATCCGTGCGTTTCTGCCCGGCTCGTTAGTGGATGTGCGCCCCGTGCGGGATACGAGCTACCTGGAGGGGAAGCCGTTGGAGTTCAGCGTCATCAAGCTGGACCGGCGCCGCAACAATGTGGTGGTTTCACGGCGCGCCGTCGTAGAGGCTGAGACCAGCGCCGAACGCGAAGCTTTGCTCGAGAGCCTCCAAGAAGGCGCCGAGATCAAGGGTATCGTCAAGAATCTAACCGACTACGGTGCGTTCGTGGATCTGGGCGGAATTGACGGGCTGTTGCATATCACCGACATGGCCTGGAAACGCGTCAAGCATCCGAGCGAGGTGGTGAATGTCGGCGACGAGATCGATGTCAAAGTCCTGAAGTTCGATCGCGACCGCAACCGCGTGTCGCTGGGGCTAAAGCAACTGGGGGAGGATCCGTGGGTCAGCATAGAGAGTCGCTATCCTGTCAACTCCCGCCTCAAGGGCAAGGTTACCAATCTGACTGACTACGGTTGTTTCGTAGAGATTGAGGAGGGTGTCGAGGGACTGGTCCATGTATCCGAGATGGATTGGACTAACAAGAACATTCATCCGAGCAAAGTTGTTCAGGTGGGAGACGAAGTCGAAGTCATGGTGCTCGACATCGACGAGGAGCGCCGCCGCATATCGCTTGGCATCAAGCAATGCAAAGCCAATCCGTGGGAAAGCTTTGCCGCGACTCACAACAAGGGTGATCGCGTGGTTGGGAAAATCAAGTCCATCACTGACTTCGGCGTTTTTATCGGGCTGGAGGGAGACATCGACGGACTTGTGCATTTGTCCGACATATCGTGGAACACCCCCGGCGAAGAGGCCATCCGCAACTACAAGAAGGGTGAGGAGATTGAGACGGTTGTCCTCGCCGTGGATGCCGAGCGGGAACGGATTTCGCTGGGCATCAAGCAACTGGCCGACGATCCGTTTTCTCAGTTTCTTTCGGCCCATGCCAAGGGTAGTGTCGTTAAAGGAACTGCCTTGGAGGTCGATGCAAAGGGTGCGACCATCGAGCTCGCCGACGGTGTTGAGGGCTATATTCGTGCATCTGAGATTTCCCGCGAGCGGGTCGAGGATGCCCGGTCCGTGATTAACGCAGGTGACGAAATCGAAGCCAAATTTGTTGGTGTCGACCGTAAGAAGCGTGTCATCTCACTGTCGATTAAGGCTAAGGAAAGCGAAGAAGAAGCGGCGGCTATGCAAGAATACAGCGCGGCATCCGGTGGTGGCGGTGCAACGCTTGGGGACCTGTTGAAGGAGAAACTCGACAACAAGTGACCTGTGGCAGCCGGGCGGCGGCGCCGTCCGGGTTCATGGCCTGGTCACGTCGAGTCTGTCGATCTGGGGATACCTATTGGGCAGCTGATATGAGTATGTCTAACGGCCGTGATACCGTTACGAAGTCGGAGCTGATCGAGCGCATTGCCCAGAAACAAGGGCAGCTCGCGTACAAAGACGTAGAGCTCGCCGTGAAGAGCATTCTGGAGTACATGGCTCAGACTCTAGCAAGCGGGGAGCGAATCGAGATTCGCGGCTTTGGCAGCTTCTCTCTTCATTACCGGCCAGCACGCGTGGGGCGCAACCCCAAGAGCGGCGAGCCGGTGTCATTGCCGGCCAAGTATGTTCCCCACTTTAAGCCCGGCAAGGAGCTGCGAGACCGAGTGGACAATGAGGACGATCGTTCGACCGAACGGTAGGGCGTGTAACGGCAATTGCTGCGAACGGCAGGCAACGCAAACGCGGGCCTGCCGTTTTTCGTTCAGATTCGTTGGCTTTCGGCGCTGAGGGTTCAGGGAAGATGCATGATTTGCTCTGGTTTCTGCTTCCCGTAGCAGCCGTTTCCGGCTGGTATGCGGCCATGAGCAGCATGCGAAGGCGCCGCGCCGAGGCTTCCCGAACGGCCCTCGGTAGCGATTATTTCAAGGGCATCAATTACCTCCTGAACGAACAGCCAGACAAGGCCATCGAAGTATTCACCAGGGCGCTCGAGGTGGACAGCGAAACGGTGGAGACGCACCTTGCGCTCGGAAATCTTTTCCGTCGTCGCGGTGAGGTGGACAGGGCCATCCGCATTCACCATAACCTGGTCAATCGCGATAATCTGGACAAAGAAGAACGCAGCGAAGCCCTTTTGGAACTGGGACAGGACTACATGCGCGCCGGCTTGCTGGACCGCGCAGAAACTCTTTTTCGTGGATTGGTGGAGTCGGATGCCTGTGCCGCACGAGCCTTGCACAAGCTCTTGGACATCTATGAACGGGAGCGGGACTGGGACCGAGCCATCGAGACGGCACGTCGCTTGGAGTATGAAACCGGCGAGAGTTTTGGGCGGGTTATTGCCCATTACCACTGTGAGCAGTCTGAAGAGCTGCGCAACAACGGTGACCCGCAAGGGGCATTGGACGCCGTGCAGCGGGCCCTGGATGTGAACACGCTCTGCGTACGGGCGAGTCTCCTGCAGGGCAGATTGCTTACCGAGGGGGGTGACCACCGGACTGCTACGCTTGCGTACAAGCGGGTCGAGCAGCAGGATGCCGATTTCC
>JASJBY010000317.1 GCA_030066245.1 Gammaproteobacteria bacterium | reverse complement strand
CCGGTGGTCTCCAGGCCGGCGCTCTTCATCAGCGAGGGGAGCCGGGGATCGACGTTTGCCGCGTCCTCAGGGCCGGTGCAGTGGTCGTGGTAGTGGCGGCCTACGGGTGACTGCGATCCGTAGACGAAGCGGTAATTGCGCCGTAACTGACGGTAGTCCGGGTCGGTGATGAGTTTCTCGAGGGTTCGACCCGGGTCCAGCTGGTACGCTCGCCAAAGCACCGCCTGCGCTTCGGCGAATCGCTTCTGCAGCGCGAGCACCGAGGCGAGATTGGTGCGCGCCAGGAAGAAGTTGCAGTCTGCCTGGGCGGCGCGGCGGAATGCGTCTTCAGCCTGTGCCAGGTCGCCGGCGCGGTAGAGCTGCATGCCTTCCGCATTGTGAGCCCGCGCCTGGGTTTGCTGCGCCGGTGTGGTCTCCTGACATGGCGGGATGACCGGGTTCACGTAGCGTGGCAGCGTGGCCTGGTCGAGCCCGTCAGCGGATGCGGGCGGGATGAGCCGGAGCTCGCAGTCCAGGTGATGGTCGGACGTGCAGGTACCGGCCTCGATGCCTCGCACCAGCAGCCGGATCAGCTCCCCTTTCACATCGGCGGTGCCGATCGCGTGCTGCAGGGCGGGGTCGAGCGACTGGTACCTTGACAGGTCGACCTGGATGTAACAGCCCTCCGGGGGCTCTCCATGCTGCACGTTGTAGGCGTACAGCCAGGCCTTGATGCCGGCGGCGTGGACCGGATTCACCAGGTTGCAATCAGCCGGCTGGCCCTCGCTCTCGCAGGGATCCCAGGTCACGGCGCTGACCTGAGTCTCCGTGATGGAGTACCAGGTGCGAAACGTCACTTTCTCAAGGCTGACCGGTTCGCCGGGGCGAACGATGGGCATGGTGACAGTCAGGGAGTATTCTTCGCTGGCGAACGCCAGTGCAGGGAGGGCGAGCATACCGGCAAGCAGCATCTTCCGAGCGAAGGTTGCTGGCCTAAGGAAAACGCTTGTGCTGTCCTGTCGTGGGGGCATCGGTCCTCCAGTCCCGCCGCAGGCACGTCCCGACGCCTGCCCTGCCGTGTCCCTAACAACGGCCGGTATGCGGCTTCGCTTGAATCAGGACGGATGGGCGCGTGGGGGAGATGATGGTAGTGCCGGCGCCGGAAGGTTGTCGCAAAAATCCCCTCTCTCGCCGGGAGAAGTTGCTGAAGCCAGTGTAATTACCGCCCGAGGGAGGACCTCACCGGTTCGGGGGCTAGGCGGCCACCGTTCGTGTGCCGCCGGTTCCCAGGAGCTTAGCCAGCGTGGTCAACAGATGCGCCAGGAGGACTAGCAGGTCCTTCATGGCGTAGGTTAGACCGCTGGAATGAGTAAGGCTACGCAAGGCCCTGTTTGCATGCGGGAAGTTAGAATTCATCACCCACAGGCTTGACTGGAGTGAAACAGGTTCACGCCGTGCCAGGCATTAACCTGCGGAAGTCGTTCTACTGAGACCGCTGTCGCACTGAGAGCCGATTGATTGGCATTGAGAAATGATTTGGGCCCTCCAGACCTTGAGCGGCAAACAACGCCGCAAGCTCGCTGAGCATCTCCGCATGTGCTGATGGCGAGAGCACAAACGACGCGTAAAAGAACCCCGCAGCCTCTCGCGCCAGCGCATCTGGTGCACCGTGCAGGCGTACTACGGCGGGCTCGATGTGTACCTGGGCGTTGTCAAATGACTCCGCGGCCAGGGCCGCCAGCGCCGCCGTAGTCCGCACCCGTGGGTCGCCCATATCGATCTCGCCGTACCCGGGATACTCCCGCTGCACCCAGTCATAAATCAGCTCGTGCAGCTCGCGATAGCCCGGTGCGGCTGCCATCTCACCGTCGACGATCGCCGCAAAGACGCCATCGGGACGCAGAACCCGCCGTACCTCATTCAGGACCGGCTCCACGGGGTTCATCAACGTCAACGCCCAGTGGCACAACACAACGTCGATGCTCGCATCGGCGATAAAGCCCATCTCCTGCGCTAACGCACAGTGCAGTAGGACCGCCTCGTCCGACACCCGCTGTCGCGCAAGGCAGAGCTCATCGGGGCTCATATCTACTCCGATCAGCTCGATTTGACCACCGAAGCGTTGGTGGCACAGGGCCGTCAGCACACCGCTTCCGCACGCCATGTCCAGCACCTTTTGGTGGCGGCTTGGATCGACTGTCTCGGCCAGCCATTCGTAACTGTTGCGTCCGCTCGCATCACGACAGCGTTCTGCGCACGACTCCGTAAAGCCAGTGTGGTGCCTGTGCACCGCTAGTAAATGCTCGCGCAGCTCCACCTCGCTCGGCTGTTCGCCACATCGCAAGCGCTGAGTCCAGCGCGTCAACCCATTGCTGAGGTCATTCAAGAGAAAGCTCTCCGCTGGGAGAAGAAGGAATGAAGCGCGTCCGTAGGCTCTTAGCGAGATACGAGCACCGGCGGCTCCCGCGCCTTCCACAAGCCAGGCACTAGTAGCGCGAAGCCGAGCGCGCACGCGAGGGCATATGCTGACATGAGAGCGAACTGCAACTCAAGGGTTACGCCTCGGTCCATCAGCCAGCCCATTGCCCCTGGCGCGATGGCCGTTGCCAGCACTATCAGCGATACCGACAGTGCGCGGATCGCCCCCAGATGCGCTGTACCGTATAGCTCCGCCCAAATCGCCCCCATCACCATCATCGCACTGCCGGCCGTGCAGCCCATCAAGATCATGAACACAGGCGCCACCAGGGCTGTATCACCGATTCCCAGCAGCGCCAGGCCCGCGGACAGGGGCAGGAGGTAAAACGGCAGTATTCGCAGCGCGCCATACCGATCGATGAGCCAGCCGGAGCATAACGACACCACCATGACACTCGCTGCATACAGCGGATAGCAGGCGGCGAAACTGGCCATCGTCCATCCCTTCACGTTCACCAGCTGGACCTGGTGGAAGAGCACGCCTGTGACGATAAATGGCGGCGCGAGGATCCCCGGCAACAACGCGTAAAAGCCAAAATCCCGTAAGACCTGTTCTCGCGTCCAACTCACCGATTTCGCAACACGCTCTGGTGACTGCTGAGGCTCAGGCCGGTTCAAGCTCCGCATTTGTGCCTCGCGTCCCAGCCATACCACGGCGGGTATCAGTAACAGGACCAACGCCAGAGCCGTCGCCACCCAGACCTGACGCCAGGTCATCAGGCCCAGCAACAGGACGACTAAGGACGGCAACAGCGCCTCGCCGGTCGGAAAACCCAGAGTCACAACACTTAGCGCTCGGCCTCGTTCCCTCGAGAACCAACGTCCGATGGCGGTCATTGCCAGATGACTCGTCATTCCTTGCCCACCCAGGCGCAAGCCAAACAACGCTATAGCCAGCCACAGCGCGGACTCTGCGCTCGCCATAAGGAACGAGAATCCCGCCGAGGTCGCCAACGCGAGGATGCTGAGCCTTACGAGGTCAAACCGGTCAGCCAGCTTTCCCAGCCACAACAGCGTCCCTGCGCTGGCCAACGTGGCGAGGCCGTATAAACCTCCGAATTCTCCGTGACTCAGACCGAGTTCGGCCTGCAGGTTGCCTGCAAACAGCGAGATGAAAAAGGTCTGACCCGCACTGGAGCCAAACGCCAGCAAGAAGCCGAAGCCAAGCGCGGGTCCAGCTCGGCGCAGAAAGCAGTAGGAGATCATGACGGCTGAGGGATTGCCGAAAAGGGCTTCACGGATGAATGAAGATCATCATTACGCGCTGCGCGAAGCGCCACTCGCCATCGTGCAGACAGGTCGCCAGATACTCGCCTGTAATGTGGTTGGCCAACATCTGCTCCAGACTGACTGAGTCGTCGAACACGCAGCGCTGCAAATACCCCTGCACGTGCCCGCGCTGCGTTTCCGGCGCACCGTTCTCGTAGACGATCTCCCTCGTTTGGAAGGTTACACCCATGCTTTCGAGCGTGGTAACGATTTGTTCTGCGCTGGTGTAGGGAACGCCTTGACCATGGTGAAAGGCGTCAAGGTAGTGCCGGTAAAAGCGAAGATAGTGGGCGTCTTCGCATGCGTGGGCGATGAATCCCACGCCATCGAGCGCATGCACGAAACGCTCAAGGCCCCCTCTCAGCTCCGCGGCTGGCAGCGCGTAGAGGGCATGGATTGCCCAGACGATGTCGAAGGCGCGGGGTGGACAGTCAAGCGTCTGTAAGGTGGTTTCGTATTCTTCGCCCGGGACGAAGGGCGCCAGAAGCGCGCGGCGCGCCTCAGCGATGGAGAACTTCGACGGGTCCAGCAAGGCGTAGTCGATGGGCTGAACCGAGCCGCCACCGATATCGGCGTGGCGGACGAGGGCGGCCGGAAACTTGCCGGAGCCGCAGGCCACGTCCAGCAGTCGCAGGGTGCGCCCGGCAGCTTGTGCTTGCTGCGTTTCGAACCACGCTCTCCAGTCCTGGGCTTGGGCGAGGTGGCGATAATCCACCGACGCCAGGGCGTAGAAACTCTCCATCTCACACCGCTTCGCCTCGCTCCAGTGCTCACAGCTGCGTTCAAAAGTGTCAGTCACCCTCATTCGACTCCGCCGGCCAACAGACAGGGTTGAGTTTACTGGCAGCACGCTCGCCGGGCTGAACGCCAGGCAGAAACTTCCGCCAGTCCCCCGAGACCATGGTCGGCTGCTCGAGCACGCGCGCACCATCGACGTAGTAGGTATTGGCCAGCACGATACGGCTCTGCCGGGTGCGATTCGCCGCCGCGGTATGGAAGCTCAGGTTGTGGTGGAAGCTGACCTCGCCTAGCGCAAACGGGCCGTCCTCCACGGCGACGTTGTGTGCGCGGAATAGGTCGGCAACCTGGCGGTCGTAGCTGGTGTCGAATTTATTGAAGGTAACGGATTCCACCAGCTTGTATGTCTCGATGGGCATGGCGAAGGCCAGCGGTCCCATGACCTTGGGGATGGGCTGTGCCGGAATCCAGGCCGTGACCACCTCGTTGGTGGCGAGGGGGAAGTGGTGTTCGTCGTAGTGCCAAGGGGTGCGTCCGCAGCCAGGCTCTTTCGACAACACGTTATCGTGATAAAGGCGCACGCGCTTTACGTCGAGTAGGTCGGCAGCGATCTTGGCGATGCGAGGACTGAGCACGTACTCGCGCATCAGGGGATTGTCCAGCCACACCATCTCGAGGCTTAAGAACCGCTCGGTTGTTCCACCGTCCAGAGCGGCGTCGAAAGCCTCGCTCAGCAGCCGAACAAGTTCCTGCCGCAGGCGCAGCGTGGCGCCAGGCGATAGCACATTGCGCAGCTTTATGTGGCCGTTTTCGCGGAAGAACTTTCGGTCAGTGGGAGTCAGTCGGTAGGGCGCACGAAGCTCTTTTGCCAGGACTTTATCATCTGGCAGTTCCGCTGTCGGCGGCGGCTCAATGTCCTCCAGGGTACGGGGGG
>JASJBY010000316.1 GCA_030066245.1 Gammaproteobacteria bacterium | reverse complement strand
CACGGCGCTTTCGCGCCTTTGCCCAACCTACGGTAAGGTACTGTTTCTCGAGTAGGTTGGGCAAAGCGAAGCGTGCCCAACAGAGATTCGGTGTTCGCAAAGAACGCTGTTTCTGGATGACGACTGGATAGCTGATCCAGCTAAATACGCGACGAGCTGACCCGGTCGGGGGTGTTGGTGTAGCGGCGCGCCGCGCCGATCGCCTGCTTCCGAACTGCAAGCTTCCTTTTTCCAGGCAGGACGGACACGTGGGGCACGCCCCGTGCCTGTTCTGGCCCGCGCGCCGAAGCCGATCCGACAGGCACAGCTGGCGGGGCGAGTCGTGGGCGAGTTGACGCCTTTACGGTGCCTGGTAGAAGCGATGACGGTATTTCGCCGCGCAACGGTGACATCTGGTGTGATCCCCCACTTGATGGCCAGGACAAACCGTTGGAAAATCTGCGGCCTCTCGGATAACGGCGCCTCGGACGCCTGGCGCCTGAGGATTGTGATCATGCTCAGCAACGACGAACTGGAAGCTATCGCCCGAAAGCACCTGCGAAAAAATTTCCCTTCCGACTGCGAGATTCTATCCCGCACGGAGCACGCCGAGCCCGATGGGGTCTATTTCTACGCGAACAGGAGGACCGATGACCCCATGGAAAGGTACTTCTGTATGCAAGGCTTCTTTGTACGCCGTTCCACCGGGCACATGTACCAACTGGGGCAGGAACAGACTGGAAACGACCTCAGCCATTGGCTTGGACACTACGCAGAACAAGACGACCTTGGGCTGGAGCAGGGTTTTTATCGGCTGACCGTACACAGCGTAGAAGACAAGGCGGCCCTTGTAGGAACGCTCGTTGAGTTCGATGCACGCTACGCCGTGCTTGAATTGGAAACCGGCACGGTATGGACGTCGTGGGAGCTTTACGACGAGCAGACTATCCGCCGCCGACTGAAGGAGTTGCCTGCCGCCTTTCTCGTTCCCACTGACTGCGTGGCTGCGGTGCTCAAAGAAGACCAAGCCCGTTCGGGAAACTACAGCTACGCCTTTATTGGTGAATGGCTGCCGAAGTACTCGCGTTTTGCGGCGGATTATGAAGAAGGGGCACTCGGTCCACAATGGGATTGAGAGGCAGTCAAGTTTATGGAACACGCAAAGGCCTGAACGCGGGAAAGGCAGGCGCGACGCGAGCCGCGGACAACTGGGCCTGACGCCCGTCAACGCCGGCTGGGCGATTGCAGCACCGGGGGCTGAAGCATAGCGTGCCGTGTCTGCGTTTCGTCACGTTGAAATTCGCCAAGCAGGCGGCAAGCTCTCGGAGGGAGTGAAACGAGATGGCCACGACGATCTTTCCCTCCCCGTCACATTAGATGACGCTGTTGAGGTGCTTGAACCGGTGCGACACCGGGCAGTCCTCTGGCTTATCCGCGCCTCGTCCGAAGGTGTCCGCCCTGAACGAATCCAGACGGTAAGCCTCCGAACGCGTTGAAGAATCTACCTGAGAAACCGTGGCGCCGACCGGTTAAGCTTTGCATTTTGGGGTCCGTTCCCTGAAAGCCCTGCCTTTATAGTCTGCTCGTATCCCGGCTTCTGAAGCCGGCTAATATGTTCGTTGGACGGTTGTCAGCGCCCTTTTCAGTGGCTCGAGGTCCCAGTAATCTTCAACCCGAAGCTTCCCGACATCGCCCTGGAGCGTCCCGGCGGTGCCGTAGAAGTCGAAGTCCGCCAGCACCGCTCGCCGGCCGCCGCCATCGTCGGGAAAGGCTCCAAGCTCAACCATCTCGGAGTAGTAGCGGCGGACCTCGTCTTCCCCATTCTTTCCCGCGCCCGGGAGCAGCAGTCCGTACTTCTTCCAGGCATCCACCATGTACTCGGGATTCCGGTTGATCCGCCCCCAGACCTTGAGCAACTCCTCCAGCAGGATGTCTATGGCGGCACTATTCTCCTCCAGGAATGCCGTACGAACGTACAGGGTCTCATCGCTGGCATGGAACTGAGGCGTGGGCAGGACCGCGAATCGACCCTGTCCCTGATGAAGCAACATTTTTCGGCGCCTGGAATCCACCGCGCTGGCTTTGATTCGGCCCTGCAGCATGGCCCGCGCACGAACACCGGAACCGGGGAGGTACTGCATGCTGTTGTATGTGATACCGTGCTTCCTGGCCATCAGATTCATCACAGCCTCGGTACCGGAGCCGCGTCCATGGGTGTACATGTCTGCGCCATCCAGGTCCTGCCAAGTTTTGTAAAAATCCGTGTTGACAACGGGAAAGAAGGACAGCGTATTGAGCTGGAAGACCATACGAATTGGTGCGTCGGTCTGCTGGATGATGGCGTAGGGTGTGCCCATGCCCACATCCGCCTGACCCAGCAGGACGGCTTGCACCGCAATGTTCTCCGAGCGAAGATAGGAAACCGTAACAGCTAGGCCACGCGCCTTCGCGTGCTCTACCGCTGTCAGGAAATTCAGCATGTCTACGCCAGGGATGTCGTCCAAAGCGACTCGTATGGAGACGGATGTAGTCGCAGTCGAAGCCCCCGGGAACGCTGCAAGCGTCAGCAAAAGCAAAAGGTTGCGCGCGCTGGAGAGTATGGATCTTTCTCGGCTGTTGGCCAAACGGGGTTGTCTTTCGTGCATCTCATTCCTTTCCTGGGTCCGGCGATGCCGCGCAAGTAGTTTCGGACCCGGCCTGTCAGGGCCCTGTTCTTTCCGATTGCCCACTCGTGCCCGGCCTCTCATTCAAACCGGAATATCAAAAAGAATTAGCAAGTGAATATGTGCTTATATTCTGCTCCGTACCCGCCCTGACTCAGGAAACTGAAGGCATGGACGATCTTTCTTCTCCGAAATGCTCATGTCCTGGCGAAGTCAGTTCTGTGGCCGGCCTTGTGGAACGGGGGGCGGGGGAACCCTCTCCGTGTTAACTCCGGCACCCCGTATTGCTTAGGACCAAAAGGGCGACAATGCAACTTTCGCTTCGCACGAAGTTCCTGATGCCGCTGCTCATGGGAGGAGCGGTGACCGCTTTCGTTGGTGCCTGGGCCTCTCATGAGGCCGCTCTCGGGCAATTGCGTGATCAGGTCGTCAAACGCGGCGAACTGCTGGGCGCGGCCCTCAACGAAGCAGCGAAGGCAACCCAGAGCGATGACGAAATACGCTTCGCGGTCGAGGAGATCGTCGGCAAAGAATCCAGCGTATTCGGGATTGCCGTCGCGACCCAGGACCCGACGGTCATTTGGGCGTCAAGTTTTCGTCCGGGCACCGGTGAGGACGCGTTGACCCAGAGCATGCTCCTGACCTTGCGACAAACGCTGAACGACGGCGTCTTCGGCCATTACTTCACCCCCGATGGAGACCTGGTTACCCTCGTGCCACTCAGTCCGCGGGCTGCTGCCCTTGCCAGCGCCGTAGACTCCAGGGCCGAAGAGGGCAGCTCGGCAACGGACCGGAGCAACGTGGCCGATTCCCCGGCTTATCCGTGGCAGTCGCGCTTCACGGTACCCGATCCTCTTTTTCGAGGAGCGATATACCTACGCTTTGACTGGGATTCCGTCAAACAAGCCTCCGGCAATATTCTCTGGCGTTCGGTGATCATCATGCTGGCAGGCATCGCCCTGATGGGCATCCTGGCCTACTGGCTACTCTACCGAACTGTGCTCAAGCCCATGGCAATCATCGGCGCGGCCATGCAACACCAGAAGCAAGGCAAGGCAGGCGTCAGGGTGCCTGCCTTGGAGGAAGACGAGATTGGCCGATTCGGCATGATGTTAAATCAGATGCTAGACACAGTCCTCGAGCGGGACCGGCGGTTCCGCACCGTAGTCGACAATCTGCCTATCGCCATCAGGCTGACGGATACCGAGGGGCGCTACGACCTGAAGAACGCAAGATTTGAGCAGTTGTTCTGCGGGAGGGGCACGGACGAGTTCGGAAGCTTAGAACCTGAGTGTAGCGCCCTGGACGATAGTTTGTCCGACCGCGCCCAACAGGAACGCCAAGTCATGGATAGTGGCGAGCCAGTGACGTGGGAGGAACAAAGGCTGATTTCGACAGGCGAGCGCCGTGTCTTCGTAACGTCCCTCTTTCCGGTGTTCAACGGGAGGGGACATTTGGACGCCATAGGCAAAGCCAGCACCGATATCACCGACCGTAAGCGCCGTGAGGACGAGCTCCGTCAGTTTTCCAAGGCTGTGGAGTCGGCTGGCAACGGCATCTTGATTGCCGATGCAACCCAGCCGGATTTCCCGGTCGTCTATGTCAATCCAGCGGTGGAGCGGCTCACGGGCTATCCGGCGTCTGAGTTTCTGGGGCGTAACGCCCGGTTCCTCCACGGAGAGGAGACAAACCAACCGGGGCTGGAGGACATACGAGCCGCGCTTGAAGAGGGCCGGGGCTGCAGAGCGATCCTGCGTAATTTCCGCAAGGATGGCTCCCTTTTCTGGAATGACTTTACGCTGTCGCCGGTATATGACACTGCTGGAGCGGTAACTCACTACGTAGGCATCCAGAGCGACATCACCGAGCACAAGGAGGCGGAAGAACACATTCAGGCGCTGGCGTTCTTTGACACCCTGACGAAAATTCCAAACAGAACCCTGTTTCGCGACCGGCTCCAGCAGGCATTGACCCATGCGGAACGCAACGGCCAAAGCCTGGGGTTGCTTTACTTGGATCTGGACAACTTCAAGGCCGTCAACGACAGCCTGGGCCACAGCACCGGTGACCGCCTTCTGCAAATAGTCACCAAGCGCGTCGTTGCCTGCGTGCGCCAGTGGGATACGGTAGCTCGCGTCGGCGGGGATGAGTTCACGATTATCGTGGACAACCTGTCGCCGGCCGATACCGTCAGGACGCTGACTGGTATCGCGGAGAAAGTATTGGCAGTGCTATCCGAGCCAGTGACTATCGAGGAACAGGAGATCATTGTGACGGCAAGTATCGGGATAGCACACTATCCTCAGGACGGTGATACGGTGGAGGACCTTGTTAAGAACGCCGATACCGCCATGTACCACAGCAAATCCCTAGGCCGGGACAACTGCCAGTTCTTCCTATCCCAGTTGGATGTGGCTGCCAAGGAACGCCAACTCGTTGAGGCACAGTTGCACCACGCCTTGAGGCGGGGAGAAATGGGGCTGGAGTATCAACCTCAGGTCGACCTCACGACTGGATTCACTTGCGGAGTGGAGGTGCTGCTACGTTGGACTAATCCGGTATTGGGCTCGGTTCAGCCGGATACGTTTATCCCCGCCGCGGAGTCCACGGGTGTCATCGTGCGCCTGGGGGAATGGGTATTGCGCCAGGCTTGCGATCGCTTCGCGCATTGGCAGTCCCTCGGATTGTCTCTTCCGCGGTTTTCAGTCAACCTGTCGCCACGCCAGTTTCGGCAAAGCGAGTTCGTTTCTCGGGTAAGCCGTATA
>JASJBY010000315.1 GCA_030066245.1 Gammaproteobacteria bacterium | reverse complement strand
GCTTCCCCCAGCCACTTGAGCAGCACGTTGCCACCCAGGGAGTAGCCTATCACCGCCAGCGGGGCGCCCGGATGCTCCGTGTGGAGCTTGGAGACAAAGGCCTCCAAGTCACCTGTCTCGCCCGAGTGGTAGCATCGGGACAGCCGGTTGGGCGCGCCGCTGCAGCCCCGAAAATGCATAAGCGCACCACGCCACCCGCGCTCTTGGATAGCGGCTAGCATGCCTCGCGCATAGTGCGAATCAACCGACCCTTCGAGACCGTGGAGGACAATGACGATGGGACCCCCGTCGCCGCTGGTCCAGTCCACGTCTATGTAATCGCCGTCCGGCAATTCCCATCGCTCGCGCCGCAGGGCTGGCAAAGGCTTTTGACGAACGACAGCGGGCCAGATGGTCTGCAGATGCGGCGAGGGCAACCACCATGCCGGCCGAAACTCAGAGAGGGTGGTTGACGACATCAGCACGGAGTCATGGGCAGGTCCAGTAATTTGTGGCGTTGGGTTTCGACCACTGGCCCTGGCAAGGCCGTTTCGCAAGCCGCACAGCGTCTGGTTACGAACTGGAGATGCCGTGCAGGCGACTGTCTTTACAGCGGCGCGGATTCAGCTGTCGAGCGAGTAGGGCAGAGTCTCCAACTCGAGCACCGGGCCTTCCGCGCTCTGCAGGTGGACCGTGTCCTTGTCCGCTGACTCTGTGCGGATCACCGCGAGCAGCTCATAGCCGCCCTTGGGGTGCGGCTGAGCGCTGACCACCCGCCCTGCGCCCTGGCCGCTGTCGCAATTCGGTGCGAACAGCTCATCCCCGGGGGAGGGTGGGCCGTCGCTGTACACGCGCGCCCGGTACATGCGTCGCTTCAGTTTGCCCAGGTACTGGGTGCGGGCGACCACTTCCTGCCCCGTGTAACAGCCTTTGGTGAAACTCACGCCGCCGATAGCCTGGTAGTTCACCATTTGCGGGAGGAAAGCCTCAGCCGTCTCCGGGCTGATGGTCGGGACGCCGGCGAGGATGTCGGTCAGGGCCCAGGCCCCGGCGCCCACGGGGCTCGCCACCTCCGTCAACGCCTTCCACAGGTTCTTGGCGTCCGCTTCAGGCGCCAGAACGAGAAATCGGTCCGCCATACCTGCCAGGCGTATCACGCTGACCTCTCCCACGTGGACCGCGTGGTCCACCTCGCTTGGCAGGGTGTGCAGAAGTCGCTGCGCTTCTGCCGCCGTGGCGCTACCCTGCAGACCGGAAACGACTAGCTGGTTGCTGGCATCCTCCAGCTGCGCATCGGCACGAAGCACGAACAGCTGCAGCCGTCTCAATACGGTTTGCAGCATGACCGCCGGCAGCACCAGATAGTGGGTGTCGGCGCGCTTGACGATGCGGAAGTCGGCCAACATGCGCCCTTTCGGGTTGCACATGGCGCTCAGCTGACTTCGCTCCTTCGATACTTCCCGGGCGTCGCTGGTGACCTGCCCCTGCAGCAGGCTGACGGTGTCGCCGCCACGCACGGCAATCAACCCGAGTGTCGAAAGGTCTGCAACAATATCCTGGCCGTCTGCGAGCTGCAGTTCCCGGGCGGGGTCGCCGAAATGGGCGGGCACCCCGTCCTCCAGAACAGCGCCCGCGTTCAACAAGAATTCCCGCCAGCTCTCCTTCACGTCAAACTGCCTCTTTTTATTGGCCGCAGACATGATAGCATTGCCGCTCAAGTTTACGCGCACAGAGAACATACGGAATTGGGCGAGACAGGAATCCGGCGACAAGAACCGGTACGCCCATGCGATTTGCTGTGATTCTTGGCGAACCAAAGCTCCTCGGATGTAACCGTCTTGACCAACGCTGACAAGGACCCTCGCCCTAAGTATCTCAACCTGCTGCAGATTCGACTTCCCGTCACGGGAATCGTGTCGATTGCGCACCGACTCTCCGGGGTCCTGCTCGTTATCAGCATACCCGCCGGCATCTACCTGCTGCAGCACTCTCTCGGCGGACCCGACGAATTCAGCTCGCTCAGCGGCTTTTTCTCCAGTTCTGCCGTCCGGCTGGTCCTCCTGTTGATCGTGATGGCAGTCGCCTACCACCTGTTCGCCGGCATACGCTTCTTGCTGATCGATCTCGGCGTAGGCGAACATCTGCCGGCGGCGCGCCGTGGCGCCTGGTCGGTGGTTGGCGCCACCGCCATCGCCTTCCTCCTTGCCCTTTTCGTGGTGATATGAATATGCAGATGACCGGGCTGCGGGCTTGGCTGGTGCAGCGCGTTGCCGCTGTCTACGTCGGTCTTTTCTCTTTGTACCTGCTGATCCACTTCACCACTGACGCTCCGGGATCATACTCGGAGTGGCGCGACTGGGTCGGCCATCCGGGTATAGCCGTTTCCTGGGCCCTGTTCTTCATCGCCTTGCTGCTGCACGCCTGGGTGGGGATGCGCGACGTGCTGCTCGACTACGTGCACAACACCGCCGTTCGCCTTGTGGCTCTGCTCGGCTTGGCCTTGTTCCTGCTGGCACAGGGACTCTGGGCCCTGACGGTTCTGCTGGGAGCCGGCACATGAATACCGCCCGAAGGCGCTTTGACGCCCTGGTCATCGGCGCCGGCGGGGGTGGTTTGCGCGCGGCGCAGCAGCTGGCACAGGCCGAGGCCGAGGTGGCGGTTGTCTCCAAGGTGTTCCCCACGCGCTCGCACACGGTCGCCGCCCAGGGCGGAATGAATGCCGCCCTGGGCAACGTGCTGCCCGACAACTGGCACTGGCACATGTACGACACCGTCAAGGGCAGTGATTATCTCGGTGACCAGGATGCCATCGAGTACATGTGTCGGGCCGCGGCCCGCCTGGTGATAGAGCTCGAGCACGCGGGCGTTCCGTTCTCCCGGCTCGACAGCGGCAAGATCTACCAGCGGGCGTTCGGCGGCCAGAGTCAGGACTTCGGCGGCGCTCAGGCCGCACGCACGTGCCCGGCCGCGGACCGCACGGGCCACGCCATTCTCCACGCGCTCTACCAGCAGAACCTGCGGGCGAAGACCCATTTCTTCGACGAGTATTTTGCCCTCGATCTGCTCACGGACGACGACGGCTACGTGCTCGGTGCCCTGGTCATGGACATCGCCACCGGGGAGCCGGTGGTTATCGAGGCCAAGACCACGCTCATCGCGACAGGCGGGGTAGGGCAGATCTTTCGCACCAACACCAATGCCATGATCAACACCGGCGACGGGATGGCCATGGCCTTGCGCGCGGGTATTCCGCTTCAGGACATGGAGTTCGTGCAGTTCCATCCCACGGGAATCGCCGGCAAGGGGATGCTGATCAGCGAGGCCGTGCGGGGCGAGGGCGGCTACCTGGTGAACAAGGACGGCGAACGTTTCATGGAGCGATACGCCCCCAACGCAAAAGACCTGGCGAGCCGCGATGTGGTCAGTCGGGCCATCGCCGTGGAAGTGCGCGAGGGCCGCGGTTGCGGGCCTGCCGGGAACCATATGCTGTTGAAGGTTGACCACCTCGGCGCGGACGTCATCAAGAAGCGCCTGCCCGGCATACGCGATATCGCTCTGACCTTCATGCACGTGGACCCTATCGAGACGCCCATCCCGGTGTACCCGACCGCGCATTACACCATGGGCGGAATCCCGACCAACCGTTACGGCCAGGTGGTTACGCCAGCTCGCACCGGACCGGAAGAGCCGGTCCCGGGTCTCTACGCAGTCGGCGAATGCGCTTGCGTCTCGGTACACGGGGCCAACCGTCTGGGAGGGAACTCACTGCTGGAC
This sequence comes from Gammaproteobacteria bacterium, assembly GCA_030066245.1. Lineage (GTDB taxonomy): Bacteria > Pseudomonadota > Gammaproteobacteria > JAABTG01 > JAABTG01 > JASJBY01. The sequence goes on along the minus strand of JASJBY010000315.1, from coordinate 1,602 downwards.
ATCGTCGTTTTCGGTCGGGCCGCGGGGAATCACATGATCGATTTCCTCAAAGACCATCGATATCACCGACCCATGCCCCAGGAGGCTTTGGAGCGGGCTCAGCAACGGTTGGCCAGCTGGGAGAATCGCAGCGGCGACGAGAGCGTGGCTGCGCTGCGCCTCGAGCTGACGACCGTCATGGAACAGAACTGCGGCGTGTTCCGCACGGAAGAAGTGCTGCAGGAGGGCGTCGACAAAGTCATGGCTATCGAGGAGCGCTTGCTGCATGCGCCGCTCCGCGACCGCAGCCGGGTGTTCAACACCGCTCGTGCAGAAGCCCTCGAGGTGGAGAACCTCGTAGATGTCGCGTTGGCGACTGTCTGCTCCGCGCTCGCCCGCCGGGAGAGCCGCGGCGCCCACTCCCGCGTCGACTATCCGAAACGCGACGACGTGGAGTGGCTCAAGCACAGCCTGTATTCCAAGCAAGGCCGTCGAATGGATTTCAAGCCGGTGCGCATGAAGCCGATGACGGTGGATCCCTTTCCGCCGAAAGAACGGGTGTACTGAGAGATGCGATTTTCCATCTATCGCTATAACTCCGAAACGGACCGCGAGCCGCGCATGCAGGACTATGTGCTGGAGGAGATCGAACCCGGCATGATGCTGCTTAATGCGCTGATAAAGCTCAAGGCGGAGGACGAGACACTGACCTTTCGCCGCTCATGTCAGGAGGGCATCTGCGGCTCGGACGGCATGAACATCAACGGGCGCAACGGGCTGGCGTGCATCACACCGCTCAAGGATCTGGATGAGCCCGTGACCCTGAGACCACTGCCCGGTTTACCCGTGATTCGCGACCTTGTGGTGGACTTGTCCCAGTTCTATCGCCAGTACCGGGCGGTGAAGCCCTGGCTCACGGTGCACGACCCGGAGCCTGAAGTCGAGTTTCTCCAGAGCCCTGCGCAACGCGACCGTCTGGACGGGCTCTACGAGTGTATTCTGTGCGCCTGCTGCTCCACGAGCTGTCCCTCCTTCTGGTGGAACCCTGATAAATTCCTGGGACCTGCCGCCCTGCTGCAATCCTATCGTTTTCTTGCGGATTCCCGCGACCAGGCCACCGATGAGCGTCTTGCCGACCTGGAGGGCCCCTACAAGCTGTTCCGATGCCACACCATCATGAACTGCGTTCAAGTCTGCCCCAAAGGCCTCAATCCAACACAGGCCATAGGCAGGATCAAGAAACTCATGGTGAAACGGTCCGTGTAGGCGGACGGTGACCGAGCCGAGAGATCCGCAGCTGGAGCGACTGCGCTGGCAGTGTCGGCGCGGTATGCTCGAGGTCGACCTGCTGCTCAAGCGTTTTCTGGATGCCGGCTTCAGCAGCCTGGACCAAGCCCAGAAATCAGCCTTCGCCGACCTGCTGGAGTATCCCGACCATGTTCTGGTGGAATGGCTGATGGGTCGACAGCGGCCCAGCGACGAGAGGCTCGCCCATGTGGTCGACTGCATACGCGACGCCTCTGCGTCTTGAGCTGAAGCCCTCCCCGATGCTGCTGTCGGTGCTGGCCTTTGCGCATCTGGGGGCAGCGGGCCTGTTGCTCACCACGAGTCTTCCGGCATGGG
>JASJBY010000314.1 GCA_030066245.1 Gammaproteobacteria bacterium | reverse complement strand
GGCCCTTCAAGCGGAGCAGGAAGGCGCAGCGACGAAGGTCCTGTCGCAAGGCCCGGGGTGTGCAACGAAACTGGCCGAAACTCGGAGCCTGGAGCGAATCCCGCCGAAACCCTTGCCACCGATAACTCGACGCATATGCGTGACGCTACACTAACCTAGCAGCGGCGGTAGCTCCCGGGTGAGGGCGTTTTTTTCGGCGATGGCCTGTCCGCCGAGGGCGAAACCCTTCAGGCTGCCGGATGCGTCGCGGAACAGGGCGCGTACGGCGGTCGACTCGGAGCGTACCTCCCATTGCCCATCGGTGCCCGCTGGCGGCGGGGCTACCACCGTGGGCCAGGCCGGGGTTTTTACCACCACCGGCATGGCCGGATAAGTGACTGCCGTTTCCTCCCCCGCCAAAGTCGCGGCCAGTGCCCGGCCGGCCTGCATGATGGGCATGACATAGGGAAGTACCAGACCCTCCACCTCGGCGCAGTCTCCCAGGGCGTAGACGTCGGCGGCGCTGCTCTGCAGCGAGCGGCTGACGAAGACTCCCCGGTTGGTGGACAGGCCTGCCTGACGGGCCAGGTCAGTGCGAGGACGCAGGCCGATTGCGGATAGCACGACGTCTGTTTCGAGATTGCTTCCATCGGAGAGCTGCAGACGATAGCCGCGGTTGCATTTGTCGACCCGGTCGACGGCCCGGCCCAGGTGCCAGTGCACGCCCGCGCCGGCCAGGGCCCGTTGCATGGACTCGCCCGCTTGGGGTGGCAGCAGCCTCGGCAGGGGCCATGTGGCTGGGTCTATGACGTCCACCGAGTAGCCCGCGCCGCACAGGTCGTTGGCAAACTCGCAGCCAATCAGCCCGGCACCCATGATGGCAACGCGGCGTCGAGCGCTCACCGCCTCCCGGAATCGGGCGTAGTCCCGGAGGTCATTGACCGAGAGCATGGCGTGTGCGGCGTCGCCTGCCAGGTCGAGACGCACCGGGTCGGCTCCGACGGCCAGCACAAGCTTGCCGTAGGTCAGGCGCTCCCCGGACACGGCCATGGAATGGGCGATGGGGTCGATGGCCTGCAGGGTGACTTGCGTGCGGATATCGGCCTGGAGCCGGTCCGCCATTTGCTTGGCTTCCGCATTGGCCAGGGTCTCCGGTGTCTTGCCACTGGCGAGTGCGTTCGAGAGCATCGGCTTGCTGTAGAACTCGCCTGAATCCGCCGTGACCATGAGCAGCGGCGTTTCCCGGTCCAGCTTTCGGAACTCCCGTGCTACGGTGTAACCGCCCAGACCTGTGCCGACAATGACCACGGTCGCCATGTGTGTCTCCTTTGCTGGCCGCATCATTATGCCGCCGGCGCTACTCCCCCAGCGTCTCGACGCAGGTCAGGCCAGAGGACAGGACCGCGTTCCGGACGGCTTGCACGGCCTGCTGTCGCGGGAAGCTGGTGCGGAATGCGAGAGCAATGCGGCGCCGAGGCGCCGGCGCGGTGAAACGACGAATGGTCACCAGGCGCTCGGAATAACGCCCCGCGCCGGCCGATGTGCAAGGCAGCACCGTGATGCCGAGACCGGACGCCACCATATGACGTATTGTTTCCAGGGAGCTTCCCTCCACTGTCTCCTGTACGCCGGCTGCCAGGGTACCCCGCGCGCAGCTTGGGCACAGGGTCAGTATCTGGTCCCGGAAGCAATGGCCGGCGCCGAGCATGAGCACGTTCTCCTGGGCGAGACGCAAGGGGTCGATGCGTTCCTCCTGGTTCCAGGGGTGCGCGGCGGGCAGCAGGACCACGAAAGGCTCGTCGTATAAAGGCACGGTCTCGATGCCCGGTTCGTCGAAGGGCAGTGATATGACGATGACGTCGAGCTCTCCCTGCTGCAGTCTCTCCGCCAAGACGGCCGTGTAGTTCTCCTCGAACAGCAACGGCATCCGAGGTGCCTGCTCCTTGAGCATCGGCACCAGATGCGGCAGCAGGTAGGGTCCTACCGTGTAGATCGCTCCGAGACGCAGCGGCGTTGTGAGCGGATCGGACCCCTCGCGGGCCAACTCCGTTATGACGGAGACTTCGGAGAGCACCTTGCGTGCCTGGGCGACCACCTGCTCACCCACCGGGGTGACGCGGACTTGCCCCTTCGCCCGCTCGAAGAGCGTGACGCCGAGTTCGTCTTCCAGCTTGCGAACCGCAACGCTGAGAGTTGGCTGACTGACGAAACAGCTCTCCGCCGCATGGCCAAAGTGCCGCTCCTTTGCGACGGCCACTATGTACCGGAGTTCGGTGAGGGTCATGGCGGGGATCCTAGCCCGGCCTATGGCCATCAGCACGGCCGCCGTCGCTTCCCAAGCCCGGCGGTCGTGTGCGCTCAGGAACGACGCGAGCGCCTGCGCGGGTTCTTGCCCAGGGACTCTACCCAGTGCGCAAGCTCCGGAAACAGGGCGCTGCGGCGCCCCCGGTAGGCGTGCTGACAGTTCCTATCCTTGTCCGTGTCCGAGCATTCGGAGAAGCCGAGGCGCAGGAAACCGAAAATCAGCAGGAGGTCCGCCAGCGTGGCGGCGGCAAACAGCAATCCGTTGAAGAGTACATCCTGCATGACCCAGGCGTTGATGAGCGCGTAGAACTCACTGATCGCCCACAGGGTCGCGATGAACAGCACCGCCCCAAACCCCGCAAAGGCGCTGGCTGCCCAGTCGTTCTTGATACAGAAGCCTCGGAGATTCAAACCCATATGCATGTGGCTCCCTCATCGGTGTTAGATGCACAAGAGACGCCCGAAGTCTGCAACGCAGACAAGGCGCCGAGTCGATGCAACAGCGGCAAAGTTAAAGAATAACCCGTTTGAGTCGTTCCTTGGCTGATCCAGATCACGCCCGATTCTCCGGCCCGTGGGGTTTTCCACCTGCCGGTCCGTGTAGAAACCGGCCAGGCCTCAGCCCGCGAGGTGTACCGACGCCGGAATCAGCACGTCCATGGCTACGGGTAAGTGGTCCGAGTACAGCCACTCGGGGACGTAGGTCCGCTCCACGCGAAGGGAGGCACTGACCAGGATGTGGTCGATGTCGCGTCGAGGGCGCCAGCTGGGAAACGTACTCAGATCCTGGGACGGCATCAGCAGATGGGTTCTTTGCAGCAGCAGCTTCATCTCGCGGCTGTCAGGCCCGCAGTTCAAGTCGCCCATCACCACAGCATGCCGGTACTCTTGAACCCGTTCGCTGATAAAGTCCATTTGTTTCAGCCTGGCGCGCCTGCCAAGCGACAGGTGGATGATGAACAGGGCGAGAGGCTCTTCGCGTGTTCCGAAACGTGCCAGCAAGGCGCCCCGGCCACGAAGCCCCGGCAGCTTGTAGTCGGTCAACTCATGGGGCGCGATGCGGGCGAGCAGACCATTGCTGTGCTGTGCCAGCTTGCCCAGGCGGCGCGTGGTCTGGTAGTGCCAGAAAGGAAAGTTCGCCTGCTCAGCGAGATACTTTGCCTGGTTGATGAACCCGGTTCTCAGACTGCCCGAATCGAGTTCCTGAAGGCCGACCACGTCGAAGCCGGCGAGGCTCTTGCCTATGCGGTCAAGGTTGGCCCAGCGGTTGCGGAAGGGCAGCAGGTGCTTCCAGCTATGGAGTACATAATGGCCATAGCGGGCCGAAAGAATGCCGGTTTGGATGTTGTAACTAAGGAAGCGAAGTCGACGACCGTCGAGCGCCGCTGGGACTGCTGCCCGCGTCGCTCCCCGGTCATGGCTCGACAGGCGCTCTGCCTCCACGTGAACCCTCATACGCGGCTGGAAATCACGTCGTCCTGGACAATCCTGACCCCCAGGACTGACGACGTGCTTGGCGCAACTCCTATTGTTCAGACAATTCCTCTCGCCTTCAACCCGGTGCGGGCGAGACGTGATGGATGCTGCCAAGTCGGTGAGCAAGCAGCGCGAAAACGTTCGAGGTTGAAGGCTTATTTACCACCGTGAGATCGGATTTGCAGCCTAGGCTTGTCCGGGGGAGAGCCCCGGACTTCACGGGATGATCTCAGGCTGCACGACGGCCGGAGAAAAAATCCTCATAACGCCGTAGGGTCTGCACGGGAAGGGTGCGATCGCTGGCACGCAGCATGAAATCCTTTACGCTGATTTCGCCCAGATAGGCCATAATGTCTGTGCTGAGTATATCCCAAAGCACGTGGGCGTCGGATTTTTTTCCGGTCACGCGGCTTTTCCTGCCGCGGTAGCTGACATCTTCCACCGCCCGGACAATCTGAGCCACCGTGATGGTCTCTGGCGACCGAGCCAGGCGGTACCCTCCACGGGGCCCTCGAATGCCCTCCACGAGACCGTGCTCTTTCAAACGGCTGAAGATTTGCTCCAGATAGGAGAGCGAAATGTGATGGTCGTCGAGAATGTCAACCAGGGCGACGGGTCGAACGACAGACTTCAAACCCAGGTCAATCATCGCGGCCACAGCGTGGCGGCTTTTCGCAGACATTCTCATTGTTGGCTCCTCTCATAACCTCGCCGTCATTAGAGTGACAGCGGGCAAACAATCTTGAGCGAAGTACTCAGAAATTAACGGAATCGTGCGCAATTAGTCAACGGATGCTGCGTGCAGTTCCCGTGAACTCAGGCCCTGTCCAGGACGAATCCTTGTCTCCCTCGGCCCGGCCACTGGCCCTGCATTCCCAGCGGTGATTCTTGCTCACCGCTGCGGGCGCCCGGCTGTGGGATACTGGGGCTGCATAGCCCGCCCCAACCCCCATCGCAGTCCCAGAGCTGTCTTCAACGGGGAGGGATGGTAAAGAGCTGAGATTACGGGGAGAAGTCTGTGTCACTTGAAGTTACACAGCTAGCGGCGACGGTCGCTGCGCTGCCTGGCGCGCCTGCCTGCGCACCAACGCCAATTCGACCGGTTGATGGGTTTTGGCCGGTGCCGGGCGACGCAAGCATGACTCCGTACATCGGAGTTGCCGCCAGGGCCCTGGGCTGAGCTTCCGATGGAGGCCAAGCGTCTGCGTCTCGATGATCTGCTGGACGCCCTGCAGCCGAGCGTCACCCTGGTGACAGTCAGCCGGCGGCTCTCGCGCGAGCTTAGGCTGGCGCATGCCACGCGCCAGCAGGCACGCGGTCTCAGGGCGTGGGAGACCCCCGATATCCTGCCTTGGGGAGCGTGGCTGCAGCGCTGCTGGCAGACCAGGATGTTGCAGGGCCGTGACGCGTTCGTGCCTGTGGTCCTTAACCGGCACCAGGAACAGGTAGTGTGGGAGCAGGTTGTGGAGGCCTCGGCAACCGCGCACCCGCTGCTTGACGTTGCGGCAACAGCGCACACTGCGCGGCGCGCCTGGGATTTGCTGCATGCCTGGGCGCTGACGCTTTCCCCGGGCGACCGGTTTGTAAACGAGGACGTGAAAGCCTTCAGTCATTGGGCGCAACGTTTTCGGACGCGCTGTCGGGAGGCGTATTTGCTGGACCAGGCGCGTCTTCCCGGCATGCTCGCAGCCGCCTGGTTGGGCACTGAAGGCGAGGGGCCGCAGCGGCTCCTGCTAGCGGGATTCGACCAGCTCACCCCGGCCCAGACGACGCTGTTGAGCCGTGTCGAGGCCGGTGGCTGTTCGGTGTCCGAGATCGGGCTTGCCGGCCTGGACCGCAGCACCGCCTGCCGGGTGTCCTTCGCCGACAGCGAGGACGAGCTGCGCGGGATCGCACGATGGCTCAGGCGTTTGCTGGAGCACGAAGAACCGGCGAGAATCGGTGTGGTGGTCCCGGATCTGGCCACCCGTCGGACGCAGCTTGCACGGATCTTCGACGAGGTGCTGACGCCTGCGGCCATGTTGCCGGCTAATCGGGTGCAGCGGGCCTACCACCTTTCCCTTGGCCCACCGCTGCTGGAGTGGCCACTGGTGCAGGCCGCGGTTGCGGCGCTGGAACTCGGGCGCGGGTCAATGCCCGTCGGTCAGGTGGGGGCGCTGCTGAAGTCGCCGTTTCTGGCCGCAGGGCAGCGGGAGGCCCCCCACCGTGCGCGGCTGGACATGCGCCTGAGAGCGCTGCGCGAACCGGGAATATCGCTCGCCGGTCTTTTGCAGCAGGCTAGCGCCCCCGACGGTGCCGAGTGGGCCTGCCCGCTCCTGGCGGCGCGGCTCGCCAGCGTGCTCGAGGAGGCGCGTGGCTGGCAGAGACGTGCTGCCGCCAGCGCCTGGGCAGAGCTTTTCTCCCGCGTGCTGGCGCTGCTCGGCTGGCCCGGTGACCGGAGCTTGGACAGCACGGAGCACCAGCTACTCGAGGCCTGGCGTGCGCTGCTGGTGGAGCTGGCGTCCCTGGACTCGGTAGCAGGGGCGCTCAGCCACCGCGATGCGCTGAGGCGGGTACGGCAGCTGGCTATGTCAACTCCGTTTCAGCCTGGCGGCCCCGAGGTACCGGTGCAAGTGCTGGGCACCCTGGAAGCTGGCGGCGTGCATTTCGACCACCTCTGGATCGCGGGCTTGCATGACGAGGCCTGGCCCGCGTCGCCCAGCCCAAATCCGTTCCTGCCCCTGGAGTTGCAGCGACGCCACGGCCTGCCCCATGCATCCGCGGAAAGGGAGCTCGCCTTTGCCCGCACGCTGACCCGCCGGCTTGCTGCCAGTGCGCACCAGGTGGTCTTCAGTCACCCGAGCCGGCGGGACGACTGCCTCTTACGTCCCAGCCCCCTGATCGCTGGGCTTCGCCAGGAGATCCCCGACCGACTGGGGTTAGCGGACTCGC
>JASJBY010000313.1 GCA_030066245.1 Gammaproteobacteria bacterium | reverse complement strand
TGATCCACATCAACAACACCAATCCGATCCTCGACGAGGACTCGCCCGAGCGTACCCAGCTGCGAGCCGCCGGCATCGAGGTCGCACACGACGGCATGGAGATCACCCTGTGAGCGTGTCGCCGCAAGCCATCGCGACAGCGAAGGCGCGCCGGTGACCCGTACGACGCCCGTCGCCTGGAGCAGGGAGGAGTTCACCGCGCGACTCCGCGCGATGGACAACCGTTATCACATACACCACCCCTACCATGTGCTGATGAATGAGGGAAAGCTCGGCCAGAAACAGATCCAGGGCTGGGTGGCGAACCGCTTCTACTACCAGATCAGCATTCCACTGAAGGATGCTGCGCTGCTGTCCAACTGCCCAGACCAGAATGTGCGTCGGCGGTGGATACAACGTATCGTGGACCACGACGGCGGGCAGGGAGACGACGGCGGCATCGAGGCCTGGCTGCGCCTTGGTGAAGCCGTAGGCATGGAGCGCTCGGCGCTCACTTCCCTGGAGCACGTGCTACCCGGGGTACGCTTCGCGGTGGATGCCTACGTCAATTTCGTCCGTCGTGCACCGTGGCAGGAAGCCGTCTGCTCGTCTCTCACCGAGCTATTTGCACCAACCATCCATCGGAGCCGCTTGGAAAACTGGCCGAAGCACTACCCCTGGATTGAACCGCAGGGGCTGACTTACTTCCGCAATCGGCTCGCACAAGCGCACCGGGACGTGGAGCATGCCCTGGAGATCACGCTGGCGTACTTCAAAACCCCGGAGCAACAGGGCCGTGCCCTGGATATTCTCCAGTTCAAACTCGACGTCTTGTGGACCATGCTCGATGTTATGTCTGCGGCCTACGTGGAGAACAAACACCCCTCGGTTGATGTCGACAGTCCGTAGCAAATCCAGAATGCCCGTGCCCATGCCGCTACCGCCCGATTCCGTGGTCGAAATAGTGCCCACGCTCCGATTCCAGTGGGAGGAGGCCCAGCAGGCCTACGTGCTTCTCTACCCGGAAGGCATGGTCAAGCTGAATGAGAGCGCGGGTGAGATCCTCAGGCGCTGTGATGGCAAGCGTACCGTGAACGACATCATAGAGGACCTGCAACATCAGTTTCCCGACGCCGAGCTTGACGGTGACGTGCGGGAGTTCATCGAGGTCGCCCGTGAGCAAGGCTGGATCCGTACCCGGTGATGAACCCATCCCCCTGTGGTTGCTCGCAGAACTCACGTATGCCTGCCCCCTGCAGTGCCCGTACTGTTCCAACCCGGTGGATTTCGCCCGTCACAAGGACACCCTGACCACATCGGACTGGATCGACGTACTGCAGCAGGCGCGAGCCCTGGGCGCCGCACAGCTTGGCTTCTCCGGCGGTGAGCCCCTCGCCAGGCGGGACCTTTCAGATCTGATTGGCGAGGGCCGGCGGTTGGGTTACTACACCAACCTGCTCACGTCCGGGGTCGGCCTCGGCGAAGCAAGGCTGAAGGCCCTCAAGAAAGCTGGACTCGACCACATACAGATCAGCTTTCAGGCCAGCTCAAAGGAGCTGAACGACTTCCTGGGCGGCGCCAGCAGCTTCGACCACAAGCTCAAGATGGCGCGCCTCATCAAGGCGTACGGCTATCCCATGGTGCTCAATGTGGTCATTCATCGGCGCAACATCGACGAAATCGCTCACATCCTGGAAATGGCCATTGCCCTGGAGGCGGACTATGTGGAGCTGGCGAGCACACAGTACTACGGATGGGCCCTGATCAACCGCGACCAGCTGTTGCCATCACGCCATCAGGTCGCCCGCGCGGAGGCCATCGCCCGACGGTACCAGGAGCGACTCGTCGGACGAATGCGGATTTTTTACGTGGTGCCCGACTATCACGAGAACAGGCCGAAGGCCTGCATGGGTGGTTGGGGCAACGTTTTCCTCACCGTTACACCCGACGGCACCGCCCTCCCTTGTCAGGCTGCCGGGCAAATCCCGGGACTGATCTTCCCTAACGTGAAGCAGGCGAGCATGGAATGGATATGGCGTGACTCGCCTGCGTTCAACCAGTTCCGCGGCCTCGACTGGATGAAGGAGCCGTGTCGGAGCTGTCCCGAACGTCTCAAGGACTTCGGTGGCTGCCGATGTCAGGCGTATCAGTTGTCCGGCGACGCCACCGCCGCGGATCCCGTGTGCGAGCTGTCCGCCGACCACCGGCACGTAGTCGACGCTGTGGACAGGGCTGATGAGGCTGTCGCGCATGGTCACACGGAACCACCACCCCTTCTTTTCCGTAACGCCAAGAATTCGGCGGCGCTTGACGGATAAGACGGTCGGCAGGCGTGCATTCTTCGAGCCGGCGGCGGGGCTCAAGGCGGCCTCCGACCCTGCAGCACCATGGACGAAGCTACCCGAAAGCACCGGTTTCCGGCGCCCTGGCGCTCGTCACTGCGCAGGCGGACCCGAATGCCCGAGGATGCTCGTTGCGAGAGAGCGCTCTGGCAGGAAAATTCAATCGTAGGAGATATACTTGAAGCGTGGGTCCTCCGGCGTTCCTTCCAGCGGGCCCTGGTCCCGACCCGGCTGCCATTGGACCACTTCCTCCACCTTCCGCGCCAATGCGAAGTCTTTCTCCGTGACTCCTTTTGCCTCGTGATTCATCAGTTTCACAGTCACGCTCGCGTAGCTGGCGATGAGATCAGGGTGATGGAATGCAGCCTCTGCCAGGTGCCCGATCACGTTTACAACCATGAGGGTTGCCTTCCATCCACCGGTCTTGAACTGCCGACAGATGTGACCCTCGTCGTAGTACCAGTGCGGCAACTCCGCCGCCAGCTTCCTGCCGATCTCTGCCTCACTGTAAGCGCGATTCCCCGTCTTCTCCTGGCTGTTCATGCAAGTACTCCCATGGCAGCTGCCGGCCGCGAGTGCGCGGTCACTTCGTGCATGTACGACATCTGTTTCCGCAGCGCCGCTGCATGACGACCTCTACGCCTCTCGCACTCGGCGGCTTGTCTTTCCATGTCCGTAAGCCGCATGCCGCTATCGAGTTCCCGTGCTCTCGGTGTTCGCGGAAGCATGCATTTTGTCTCTCCAGCTCTTTTCGCCGGACTGGCAAGCCGTATCCCGTCGCGCTTAATCTCCTCGGGATTCCGCCTGTGCTCGCTCACGCAGAGGCACCTGCGCTTGGTGGCGTACTACCACATGAGATCATCAGGCACCTTGTAATCGGCGTAGGGGTCTTCCCCAGCGGGCTGACTCTGCGACTCTTTGCGGGGCACGATACACGCGCTGTCCCGCTCTCTGATCCTTTCCGCCACATGGCTCGGCACCACGTCATGGCGGCCGTCCAGCTTCACGATTGCCAGGCTACCGGAAACCAGCTGCTCGTGCATTGTCGGCGTGACGAACAGCTTGCGGATCTTACGATTCTCTTCGAAGTAGTAGCCCACTTCGGCGTCGTCCCGGGGCAGTCGGTGCTGCTCGATCAGCTGCCTGATCTCAGCCCGCTTCGCCTTGCGCTCAGCCTTCGCGGTGCGCGCCTGGTTCAACTCCCGGTCACGTGCCGCTTTCCGGGCCAGTGCCTTGCGGGCAGCCACGGCTTCGTCGCTGGGCGGCGCCGCCCGCCGGCCCTTCTTGCGGCTGTTTCTGTGCTTCTTGCCGGCGCGCGCCTTGCTGACCTGACTGGCGTCCGCCAAGCCCGCTTTGATGAGCTGGTCCTGAAGAGAATCACCCATGTCTGGCTCCTGCTCGCCCTCGCTGACTCTAAGTCCCTTCGTCCCATGTGGAGTACACTGGCAGTACCGATACTATCCTATGATGTTGACGCTCCGTCCAGATTATTATGATGGTTTCCGCAAGTGTGAGAGCAGACCAGGCAGCTAAGCGAGCCCCCCGAATCCGTCGCGAGTTCAGAACCATCGCGGCCATGATTCGCATCTATTGTCAGGCGCACCACGAGCCCCTCGCAGCGCCCTGCGACGACTGCCGGCGACTATTGGACTATGCGGACCGACGACTTGATACCTGCCCCTTCCACGCTGAGAAACCTGTATGCAACAAATGCACCGTGCACTGCTACAGCAAGACCATGCGTGAACGGGTGCGCGAGGTAATGCGGTTTGCCGGTCCACGCATGCTTTACCGACATCCGTGGCTGACCCTGCGTCACTTGCTCGACGCGCGCCGACCCGCGCCGGAGCTTCCGGGTAAACGCCGGCCGTAAGACACGGGCGCCCGACCGCCACCAATGCCCTCACCCTGCCCATGGGATAGGCTGGCATCGAAGCGGGCCATGCTGCTCGGCCCGGTAAGCGCTACAGGCGGGTTCTGCCGAAGCGCAGTCATGGATAACCGATGGATGGCACAGCCACATGGTGTCGCGTCCGAGCAGCATGTCGATAAACTGCCGACGCTCGGCCTCGGAAGCGTTACGGAAGAAAACGTAACGAGCATGCGCCTGGGGCCGCTCCGGCGCCAGCTCGATGCCCCAAAGCGGCAGGGCGCTGACAGGCGACATGGCGTAGCGCACGTCACCGAGGACGTTCCCGATCTGCGGATGCCGGATCACGAAGCCATCCGAGAATCGCTGGAAGCGTTCGATGTCGACCGCCTGCACCGAGTCGACCGGTGCCAGTTGTGGAATGGAGTCTGAGCGGAACGCCGCTGCGGAAGCGCCGGGGTAGACGCGCACGCCGGTGAGACCGACCCGTACAGCGTCCACGAAGAAACGGTCGCCGGCCGCGTAGACGGAGCGCCACAGCAGAAGGTTGCCGAGGGTAGGCTTGACCACCAGCCGCTCTACGACGTGGCCCCGTGACGCAGCCAGCTGCGTAGCTTCCTGGGTGGCCCTATGGTGCTGAAACACACCTACCAGCAGGTAGGCTCCCGCGAGCGCGACACCGAGCCGTGCAGCGCCTCTCGATGTGCGCCGCCAGGCAAACAGTACCGCGAGCACGAGGATGAGGGTGAAGGCGGGATCAACGATAGAGATGACATGCAAAGCCAGTCGCTGGTCTATAAGGGGCCACAACCAGTACGTGCCGTAACTGGTGCAGAGGTCCAGAAAGCCCGCCAGGCTGTAGCCGAGAAGCGCGTAGATATACAACCTGGGGAAGGGCAGCCTGCGCCGCAGCAGCGGCCACAGCACACCGGCCACGACGAGCGCACCGATGGGCACGAAGAACAGCGAGTGGGTGAAGTGTCGGTGGTATTCCACCTGGAGCAGCGGGTCCGCGGCGGAGCGAATGAGCACGTCCGCATCCGCCGCCAGACCGGCCAGGAAACCGACCACCGTCGCCAGTTTCATTTCCGCGCGGCGCGCCGCCGCCTGCGACATCGCAGCGCCAATTAGCCCCTGAGTGACGATGTCCAAATTCGCTTTCCCGATTCCCGCTCCGGACCCAAGACGGGCATGCCGATTGTGAGAAACGTACACACAACCGATGCGGCATTCCAGGGACCCGCCCCTTGCCCGCTGGGCTCAAGTAGACGCGGCAACTGCCGATCCACCGTTTAAGACTTTGACTTGGCATGGGTAGGCGATCATGGAACCCCTGAAAGGACTCAAGCGCCCGCTGGAGGAAAACGACATTCTCCAGGAACTGGCAGAGCTCGAAACCCGACTGTCGGCGACCGCGGAGCCATCCACGTCCGCGGATCTGGAAAGAAGGGCCTTCGACGAAGTTCTGGCGAAAATGCTCCGGGAGCGCCTCCAGGTCATCCGCACCGTGGGCAAGTCCCGGGAAGCGACCAGCACGTCCAGACAGGAGCCGGAACGAAGACGGGCGCCCCGCCTGCAAACTGACCTGACAGCAAAGATCATCTCCCAAGACCAGCGGCAGGGGCCGGCTCGCGTGCTCAATGTCTCCCGGGGCGGAGTGGCGGTATCCTTCAGCGGCTCAACGCTGAGGACGGTATTCCCCAACAACCAGGTGTTGCCAGGGAGCATCGTTTCGGTGCGTTTCCCGGTCCAGGACTCTCCGTCCACCTCTCACACCGTCAAGCTGACCGGCGTTGTCGTCTGGGTCCAGCAGGTCCACGAAGACGAGTACCGCCTCGGACTTCGCTGGACGGAGTCCTAGCCCGCTCAGCGCGGTCACGGGCTCGAGCGCGCCTGACGTCAGTCTCCGAGGCGCAGAGGCAATCGACGAAGCCGGACGCCCGTCGCCGCCGCCACGGCATTGACAACGGCCGGCGCCACCGGTGGCACGCCGGGCTCTCCGGCCCCGCCGGGTGCTTCGCCGGACTCGATGATGTGTACCTCCACCTGCGGCATCTCGGCCAGGGTGAGAATGGGGTAGTCCGCGTAAGTGCTCTGCTGCACCCTGCCCTGGGCCAGCGTAATCGCCTCTTTCAGGGCCGCCGACAGACCGAAGGCCACTCCACCCTCGGTCTGGGCCCGCACAGCATCGGGGTTCACCATCCGCCCACAGTCGACGGCGCACACCACGCGGTGCACACGGATTTCCGTTCCGGCCACCGACACCTCGGCCACCTCCGCCACATAGCTGCCGAAGGAGCGATAAACGGCCACTCCCCGGTGCCGGCCTGTCGGCGGGGTCGTTCCCCAACGCGCCTCGCGAGCGGCCAGGTCGAGCACGGCCAGATGGCGTGGCGCGTCTCGCAGCAGCGCGCGCCGGTAATCCAGCGGATCCTTGCCCGCAGCCTGCGCAAGCTCGTCAATGAACGATTCGACAGCGAATGCATCCTGGCCCGCGCCGACCGAGCGCCAGGC
>JASJBY010000312.1 GCA_030066245.1 Gammaproteobacteria bacterium | reverse complement strand
CCAAGATTCCGACAAAATCGCCGGGAGCGATTTTCAACAGCGGAGCGTAGCGACGCTGGCCCCGCAGGGGCGGAGGGCAGGATGCCCGCAGTAATCCCGCTGAGAAACCCGGGCCAGGCGGCGCTGCTTCTCGAGACGACCGCGTGGATTATCCACGGCTCGGCGCGCTGCTGAAAGACGCGGAAATTTGGCCCGTCCCCTGCGGCTGAAAACATCGCGTTTCGACTCGCCAGCTCCGCCCGGTGGCGTACAGAATCAGGAACGCCGGCCCGCCGAAGGTTCTGGCCCGGCCGGCGGCTCCGGGGTTCAATACCCAGGGCGTTGTCTTCGTGTCGCAAACTCGCCGGTGACTGTGGCCGTACACGATCGCCCGGGCATTGGAGTACTTCTGCCGCAGCCGGCGATGGCGGGACTTGACGGGCCCGGCATGATGGCCGTGAACCACGAGCACCGTGCCCCCGGGGAGCTGGATTTCGGCTTCCTCGGGCAATCGGGCCAGGATGTGCTCCTCACCGGGCGGCCATTTGGACACCGTATCGTTGTTGCCGCGCACTCCCAGCACCAGTCCCTGCCGCGGACGCAGCTGGTCGAGTACGCTGGCACAACCCACGTCGCCCGCATGCAAGGCATAGTCGCAACGGGTGACGGCGTCGGCGATACGTGGATCCAGCAGCCCGTGGGTATCCCCGAGTATGGCGACCCGCAATGTCAGAATGCAGCTCCCATGCTCGCGCGCTCCGATTTGCTCCGCAGGCCCTCCTCAGGAGAATGATCTGGCAAGCCACTCACTGCCGTCGCAAGTATTGCTGGCGCAGCAGATCTCAGGAGAGCGGACCTGAGCACAGAGCGGGCTTGGCAGGCCCGGATCATGGCGGCACCGGGAAGCGTCGGATTGCCGTGTCGAGAGAAGCTTCCAGTGCAGCCCGCTCGACACCCCGCGTGATGAAGACGATCCGTGTCCGGCGATCGTCGGAAGGCCATTCCGGGAGGGCCACCGGCGGATAGACTCGGCGCTCGACCGCATGAACAACCAGAGGGCCGCAGGCCCCGGCAACATTGACGATACCCTTTACCCGAAGCAGGCCCTCACCCAGGCCCAGCGCCAGTTCAGACAGCCACATGCCCACCAGGGCCCGAGACAGGGGCTGCTCGCGGTAAAGGCAGAAAGTGCCGATGTCCATGGCGTGTCGCGCCGGTTCAGCCTCGAATTCGGCGCCGGCGCCTGCTTTGCCGAGCCACCTGTCCACCTGCACCGACGCGCCGCCGGGTTCGCGAAGACCCACATCCAGGATCCGCGCAGGGTCGAGATTGCCGTTGACTGCACGGTAGACGAGCGCCCGCGGGTTGCAGGCGCGAACCTGGGCGAGCAGTGCTGACACTGTGTCCGGGCGCACCAGGTCCGTCTTGGTCAAAACGATGCGATCAGCCAAGGCCACCTGGATGACCGCTTCCTCATACCTCTTGAGCTGTGTCGGCCCTGCCGCCGCATCGACCATGGTCACCAATGCATCGAGATAAGAGCGCGATACCAATTGCGGCGTGCTCATCAGGGTGTGCAGTATGGGCGCGGGGTTGGCAAGACCCGTCGTTTCCACGATTATCCGCTCGAACGGGGGCAATATTCCGTTGGCTCGTTCGTCGTGGAGCCTTGTCAGCGCCTCAACCAGATCGCTGCGCACGGTGCAACAAACACATCCGTCCCTGAGAAGCACCGTGTCGTCCCGGGCTGATTCCACCAGCAGGTCGTCCAGGCCGATCTCCCCCAATTCATTCACTACCACTGCGATCCGCCCCAGGGCAGGCTGATTCAGGAGTTTGTTGAGGAGGGTCGTTTTTCCGCTGCCGAGAAACCCGGTTAGGACTGTAATGGGCAGCAGAGGGTCGTCGGACCGCATGGGAAAAAGCGCAAAAGGGTGAACCATGGGAAAGATAGGCCATCTCGTTGGCGCACGCGAGCCAACGGCACGGAGCCCTTGCACGGCAGCGCTACCCGGTTGCTCCGAGATGCCCTCCCGGCGGGTGCATCCCCGGCACGGGCGCAGCGGCGTCAACGGCCGCTATCCCTGAGGCCGACGGTCCCGGCCACACATGCCGGTACGACCCTGACCGGACACCCACGCGTGCGGGCGTCCGGGGACAGCCGCCGGGCAGCCCGACATGATGCCGTAGACCCACGCGCGGCAGGGGTGGTTGGTCAACGCGCATTTAAGGTAGATTAACCCATACAAATGCTCGTCCGTGCTCGACACGGCAGCCGGGCAATGGTAAGAACACGCTGGCCCGGCACTAGGGCGACACGCGGGAGGCGCAGACCGGCAACGGGTTTCGGACGCAAGGGGTGTGTGGAAACCGACATACGCCGGGCAGCGGCGGCCCATCTGACACAGTAATCGAACGTTGCGGGTGCAAAAGGGGTTCTCGCATGCCGTATTTCCTCTACAGGGTTCACAGCGGAAAGAAATTCCAGCTCATGGCCCGCTTCGACTCCTACAGAGAGGCGCGCGACGAGGCTCGTGAGCAGCGCAAGCGGCTGACGCCGGAAGATGATTACAGCGTCAAAGTGATGTTCGCGAAGGATCCGGAGGAGGCGGAAAAGCTGATGTCGGAGGAGCGGGAACCGAGACCGCTGGGCGAGGATGCCTGAGCATCCTTGCGAGCCCTCTCTGCGGTCAAGGGTTGCATAGGCCTCCACACCGCTCCGGTCTCTCCAACCGAAGAGCCGGCGGCGGCGCCTTTTCCGGACCTGGAAGCAAACGCAATCTTGTTGGCACGGAGCGTGGTATAGTATGCGGAGAAAAACAGGGGCCGATACTGTGGGGCGCATTTCAGCACAGGATGACACCTACGAGCAGGGCCTGGCGGCCATAGACGCCGAGGAGTACTCCAAGGCGCTGGAACTGCTGCAGAGAGCATCAGAGGAAGGCCATGCCCAAGCCCAGTATCGCCTGGGCATCATGTATGCCAATGCCGAGGGGGTGCCCCTGGATTTCGTGGCGGCCGCCGCCTGGCTTCGCAGGGCGGCCGATAAGGGCCTGGCCCAAGCGCAATCCATCCTGGCCTGGTTGTATGCATCGGGTTATGGCGTCGAACAAGACGACCAGGAAGCCGGCCGTTTGTATCGGGAAGCGGCGCAGCAAGGGCTGCCGAAGGACCAGTATACCCTTGCCGCCATGTATCGCTGGGGCCGCTTCGGCGTCGATCGAAATCCAGCGGAGATGGTCAGATGGTACGAACGGGCTGCGAGTCAGGGCTTCGCGCCGGCCCAGTTCGCCCTCGGTCAAATGCTTGCCAAGGGTACGGATGTTCCCAGAGACAACATCACGGCGTTCCAGTGGCTCTCGTTGGCCATCGTCAACGGCAGCGAATCGGCACAGAAAGCGCTCATGGAGCTGACGCAGCAAATGGCGCCTGCAGAGATCGAAGCCGCGAAAGAGCAAATGATGGCAACCGCACGTGATCACGGCCACACGCTGCCGGAAGGAGAGCGGCACGTGGGGCACGTCTACTGAAGCTGACGGCAGTCAACCACCCCTCCTCCCTCTTCCTACGATAGCCGTGTGCAGCGAGCTAACGTGATATTCCGTCACAGTGGTTTTGACGGAGTCGTAGCCCGGGTTTCTCACCAGGCGGACCTCGGAGCGCAGATTGTGTTGGCAAACTCAACACATGGGCTTCAACGAGCCGGTCTTCCTTGGGAACAATCTGTCCTATTCGGTTCTTGGCCCACTCTGGCTTTGCATCTTGACCGATCCCCCTTCCATCCGCGCTTCGCGTTCCCGCTACGCTGGATGGTCCAGGGTTGCCCTTCCATGGGCAACCCGTTCGGCGGCGTAAAGGTCCACTGGACCTTTGCTCTCTTTCGCCTCACCGTAGCTACAGCTATGCCTCTGCGGGCGATCGGCCAATCTGCTTTGCCAGAGAGAACCAAAATTCCGAATCCCGGTGAGAAATCCGGGCTATGCCATGGCCCAACATTCCGATAGTCCGTGCACACTGCCCGCAGAGCAAACTCCCGAGCTGCGGGTGATGGCATTGCCCGCCCACACTAACGGCATGGGAGATATCTTTGGCGGCTGGATCATGTCCAAGGTGGACATCGCCGGCAGCATTCCCGCAGCGCGACGCGCCCGGGGACGAGTGGTCACGGTCAAGGTGAATTCGCTGGAGTTCCACGAACCTGTCAGCGTAGGCGACCTGATCAGTTGCTATGCAAGCATCGTAGCTATCGGCAATACGTCCATCACCGTGGAAGTGGATGTCTACGCGCAGCGCAACCCCGCCCAGGAGCGCTGCATTCATGTTACTCAGGCGACCCTCACCTACGTGGCCGTGGACCGGCAGGGTAGACCGCGCCCGATACCCGCGCACCCGGAGCCGTAGCCGCGGCCTGCGAACGAAAGACAGCTGCACCGCGCAGGCTTTCCCTGCCGTCCGCCAACAGATGCCGACCCAACTGTCTGACTCCAGGCTGTCGCCGCCCTTTGACAAATGGATGGCGCGGCGTAACATGGCGAAGTCTTGACAGCTCACGAAGGATCTGTCGGCACCGCGCACCACAACATCAAATCGCGGTTTTCAACGAAAGGGGGATAGATGACTCGAACGGGTCTTGCGACGACGGTCGCGCTTGCCGGTTGTCTGACAGCATACAACTATTCCGCCCTTGGTGCCGGGTTCGCCATTGTGGAACAGAGCGTGCCAAGCCTGGGAACGGCCGTCGCCGGGGCCGCCGTGTCCGCGGAAGATGCGTCAACCATCTGGTTCAATCCAGCCGGCATGACCCGCGTCAAGGGAACCCAGACCATCGCTGCCGTTCACATCATCCAGCCGAACATCAAATTCTCCGAGCGGGGCTCCACGACCACGACAGCGGCGGGCACCAATCGCACTCAGGGCGGCGACGGCAGCGACGCGGGGAACACGGCCGCTATTCCCAACTTTTACTACAAGCGGGACCTGCTGGGCGAAAAGCTGCAGTTCGGGCTGGGGATAAACGTCCCCTTCGGCCAGGATACGGACTACGACGACGGCTGGGTGGGCCGCTATCACGCCATCCAGTCGAGGTTGCACACGGTCAACATCAACCCGGCCTTCGCGGCCAGGGTCTGGAAGGGGCTTTCGTTGGGTGCCGGCGTCAGCGCCCTGTACGGAGATGCAAAGCTCACCAACAAGGTGGATGTGGGCGCCCTGATTGGCCAGTCAGGCACCTTGGATCTGTTAGTGGAAATCAACGACGCCGACGACTGGACCTACACCGGGAATGTGGGCGCTATGTACGAGTTCACGGACCGGACCCGCGTAGGCGCGCACTACCGTTCCTGCTCGGATCTGGACCTCAAGGGGGATGCCAAGTTCGTCTTCGCGCCGGACACGCCGAGCTTCCTGGTAGACAGCCTCAAGGCATCCGGCTTCGTGAAAACCACGGCGGAGGCCAAGGTCAAGCTGCCGGACACCGTCGAGCTCAGCGGCTACCACGCCTTCCGAAATGGGCTCGCCGTCATGGCCAGCTCCACCTGGTACAACTGGGACCGACTCGACACCGTGGATATCAAGTTCCGCTCCGGACTACCCGACAGCGAGCTTGAGTTCGACTACAACGACGTGTGGCGACACAGCATAGGGGCCACCTACAGCAACAACAACAGGTTCATCTGGCGCCTCGGCTTCGCATACGACGAATCCCCCGTCGACAACCGCCGAACCCGCAGTGCCCGTCTGCCAGACAACGACCGCTACTGGGCGACGGCGGGATTTTCCTGGCTACCCAGCCCCAACCTGAAGCTCGACTTCGCCTACGCCCACCTGTTCATTCCGGACACGGACATCGACACCACCGTAACCAGGCTGGCGAGTACCCATGTGCTCAAGGGCAGGTACAACTCCGACGTGGATATCGTGAGCGCCCAGCTGACCTACAATTTCAAATAGCCCCAAGTCCGGCATCCAGGCCAGCCGGCTGGCTCGCCTGTACGTTCCGCCACCGGATCCATCAGAAAACCTCGTCAAGCCACCCGCTGGCGGGCGCCCGCCGGTCCTTCTTCGTAGATCCGCTCAACTTCGTCCTCAAAACGCGCCAGGACCTGCTTGCGCTTCACTTTCAAGGTTGGCGTCAGCAGACCGTTGTCCAGCGTCCACGGGTCAAGCGAAAGGATCACCCGGCGCACCTTGGCGTAGCCGGGGAAACCTTTCAGCCGTGCCGCGATTCGGGTGAGGACCGCCGCGGCGACCCGGCTATCCTTGAGGCTAGCCCGTTCATTCGGGTCCAGACCAAGCTCGGTCGCGAACGCCGGCCACGCCTCACCGCTGAGCACCGCGAGCGCCGACAGGAACGGCCGGCCCTCGCCGATCAACATCACCTGATCGAACAGGGCATCCAGGGTGATGGCGTTCTCCATGTCGCCAGGCGGAACCTTCTCGCCGTTTGAGAGCACCAGGATGTCCTTGATGCGGCCCGTGATGTGAATATGTCCATCATGGAGCCTCACCTGATCTCCCGTGCGTAACCAGCCGTCAGAGTTTATGATCGCACTTGTCGCCGCCGGATCGTTCCAGTAGCCCAGCATAACGCCCGGGCTCTTCACCAGAAGCTCATCATCGTCTCCGGTGCTCACCTGGACGCCGGGCAGGGGCCGGCCGACGCCTCTGGGATCGTTGTCATGCGGCCGGTTGACGCTGATTACCGGGCTGGTCTCCGTGAGGCCGTATC
>JASJBY010000311.1 GCA_030066245.1 Gammaproteobacteria bacterium | reverse complement strand
TTCTTCACCAAACCCTGGCGTGACGCGGTCGTCCTGAGCGTCCTCGTCGGCCGCCTGGCCCATCTGGTCCACGCGATCCACCGAGCGACTGGCCTCGGCATCGGCCGGTTCGTCCTCGCCTTCCCCTGCCTCACCGGATTCGGCGGTCTCCAGCGGCTCACGGCCTGCTTCCTCTTCCATCTCGCCGAGCTCGGCCTGCTCTGCGGGGCGTTCCCCTGACTCCTCGCCGGCCTCCTCATCTTCCTCGTCTTCTCCACCGGCCAATCGTTCCCGCTCCTCTCTCTCGCGTCCCTCTGCGTCGGCCTGCTCCCGTTCCTCTTCACCCCCTGCGGCTTCCTCTGATTCCTGCTCGGGCGACACGCCGGCCTGCTCCTGCAGCTCATCGCCCCCTGCTTCGCTGGTCTGCTCGCCTGTCTCCTCACCGGCTTCCTCCGCGGTCTGCTCTCCGCTCTCCTCACCAGCTTCCTCGCCTTCCTGTTCGCCGGTCTGTTCCTCCGCCTGTGCATCCGACTCGGCGCCGGACTGCTCCCCCTCGCCTTCGCCCTCCTGTTGCTCCGACTCCTCGCCAGGCGACTCTTCGTCCGTCTGTTCGCTAGCCTGGTCCCCGGACTCCTCTTCCTCCTGCTGCTGCTCGGACTGCTCGCCAGTCTGATCCTGCTCCGATTCCTCTTCCGATTCCTCCTGCTCCTGGGGTTCTCCAGACCCCTGCTGCTCCTCCTGCTGCTGCTGTTGTTGCTCCTCCTGCTGCTGCTGCTGTTGTTGCTGCTCCTGCTGCTGCTGCTCCTGCTGCTGCTGCTCCTGCTGCTGTTGCTCCTGCTGCTGTTGCTCCTGCTGCTGTTGCTCCTGCTGCTGCTGTTCCTGCTGTTGTTGCTCCTGCTGTTGTTGCTCCTGCTGCTGCTGTTCCTGCTGTTGTTGCTGTTGCTCCTGCTCTTGCCGAGACTGTTGCCGGTCTTCTTCCTCTTGCTCCTCTCCGGCCTCGTCGTCGGGCTGCTCTTCCTCGGGCATTTCCGCGGCGAGCATTTGCCGGGTCAGGCGTAGATTATGGCGTGCATCGTCGTGGTCAGGGTCCTGCTCCAACACCGCCTCGTAGGCTTGCACTGCTTCCTCGTACTCGGCGAGGCGAAAGCGGGCATTGCCAAGATTGTAGCGCGCATCCAGGGCGACCTCGCCACGGTCGACCCGCTCGAAAGCTGTGGCGGCCTCGCGATAACGGCCTGACCTGTACAGGGCCACCCCGCGCCGGTAGTTGTCTGCGAAAACATCGGCAGCTTCCTTGAACCTGCCCTCATCGAACAAGTCCTTCGCCTCCGATTCCCTGCTTTTGAACCAGCCCGCCTGGACCGGTGTAAACACGCCGAATAGGAACGCCACCGCCAGACCGAGAACGACCGCCGTGATCCAGGACCGAGGCCGCCAGCTGAGGAGCAAATACTGGCGCATGGTCAGCCTCGCGCGCTCCCGGCCTGTCGGTACCACCACAATAATCCGGCGAGCATCAAGAGCACCAGCAGATGGTAGCGCTCGTTCCAAACCCGCTGGGTGCCTTCCCGGTCGGCCGTCGGCCGTCCCTCCGCCATGACCCGCTCCAGCATGTTCCGGGTGTCCTGGTCTCGAAAGTCTGCACGCCGGTACAGACCACCGCCGGCCTCGGCAAGACGCTGCAGTCCCTGCTCATCCAGGCGTGAAATGACCGGGCGACCGTTGTTGCCCCGCACCCAACCGCCGTCCTCGCCCGGCACCGGCCCCCCTTCCAGGGTACCCACGCCCAGCACGTGAACGGGAATGCCTTCGGAATGGAGCAGCGCCACGTGGCGCTGCAATCCCGGCTCCGGGAAATCCCCGTCGGAGATGAGAAGCACGGCGTGGGCGCTGTCCTTGGGCTGGCCACCCAGCAACCGACGCGCCTTCTCCAACGCCTGGGACAAGCGGCTGCCCTGCCAACGGACCAACTCGGTGGAGATGGAAGGCAGCAGGTTGCGCAGCGTATCGCTGTCTTCAGTGATGGGGGCAACCACATGGGCTACGGAAGCGAAGGCAATCAGGCCGACGCGCATGCCCCGACTGCTGTCCAGCAGATCTTCAATCTCCTGACGCGCCCGCGCCAGACGGGTCGGCTTGACGTCGGCCACCTGCATGGAGCGTGAAAGGTCCAGAAGGATGACCAGGTTCGTCCCTGGACGGTAAAGGTCCACGTCGCTGTAGCCCAAGCGCGGCCCCGCCATGGCCACCACCCCAAGGCACCACAGCAGCGACCACAGGCTCAACCAGCGACGAAAGCGGGTCTGCGATGGCCCTGCAAGAATGAGGTGCGGCAGCAGGTGAGCATCCGCGTACCGCTGCAGACGCGCCTGTTGCGAAAATGACCTGGTCCGCCTGGGCCAGAGCCAGACCAGCAGCGGGACCAGGAGTGCCCAGAGCCAGATGGGTTGCGCAAAATGCATGCTTCGAACTCGCGATTCGGTGTTCTTGGGTCGGGCCCCCTACGGCAGAACGGCGGTACCCCGACGCACGGAAACGGCAGCGAGCAACAACAGAACCAGCAGGCCCATGCCCAACGGCCAGCGGAACAAAGGCCGCGGAATCATCGTGCTACGGGTTTCAGCCTCAGTCTTCTCCAGGGCATCGATGCGGCGATAGATCTCTTCCAGGGCCTGCGTGTCAGTGGCCCGGAAGTATGCACCGCCCGTCGCCTGCGCCATGTCACGTAACAGGTCTTCGTCAATCTGCATGTCGGCCATCACCAGACGACCGCCCTCCATGAAAGGCACCTTGCCCATGCTGCCGACGCCGATGGTGTAAATGCGGATGTCATAGTTTCCAGCCAGACGCGCCGCCTCTATCGGTGGCAGACTTCCTGCGGTGTTCTCGCCGTCTGTGAGCAGGATGAGAATCCGCGACCCTTCAGGACGCTCCCGCAGCTTCTTAACAGCGAGGCCAATCGAGTCACCGATGGCCGTGGCATCGCCAGCCATGCGCGGCACGGCGCTCTCAAGCATGGTTCGCACGGCATTTCCGTCAAGGGTAAGCGGCGACTGCAGATAGGCGTTGTCTCCGAAGATGATCAGGCCGATACGATCGCCCCGGCGTTGTTCGATGAAGCGGCCCACGACCCCCTTGACCACTGCCATACGGTTGACCCGTCGACCATCCACGGTGAAATCCAGCGCTTCCATGGAACGTGAGGCATCCACAGCCAGCATGAGGTCGTAGCCAGGGCTCACGACCTGGGTATGCTCCTCCAGCCACTGCGGTCGCATCATGGCCAGCACCAGGGAGGCCCAAAGGACACCCAGCAGCAGACTTTGCACCAGCGAGGCCAATCCCGACACGGGCGCCAGTGCCACAAAGGCATTCTGGAGGGACGCTACCCCGGGATGCAGCAACACGGATGTCTGCTGCTCGGTGGTCTTCACGCCGCGGCTTGCGGACCATCGCCTGATGACCCAAGGGAGGGGCAGCAGCAAAGCGAACCAGGGCCAGGCGAAGCTAAACATGCAGCTCCTCGCCCTTCGGGCGCCCAAGCCGTTGGTTGACCCACGTCCGCACTCGGGCCAGGCCTGCCTCCTGCAGGGCGAAGGCCGTCGTAGTTGGCTCATCCGCGCTTTGAGCCCACTGCTCAGCTGCGTCCACGAGGGGCCCCAGGCGAGCGGCGGAGCTGCGGTCACCGGGCGGCGCATAGGGCAGCCGAATCAGGATCTGACCCTCGGTGCGCCACGCAAAACCGTTCGGATCGTGAGCCTCGAGCCATGCCAGCCAGGCATCGTTCACCAGGCCAGCGCAGCCGCGACGCCCGACGCGGGCAATCGCGATACGCCTGAGCAGCTCCGAAAGCTCTCCCGCCAGGGTCCGGGCATCCGCCCAGGCCAGACGCTCGCGCAGCGCGCCCACCTGACGCACGGCCTCGCTGCGCCAGTCACGGCCTGGGCCTTGACGCCACCAATAGCGCAGGATGTAGACCAACAAAAGCATGGACAGGAGCGCCGCCATCAGGAACCACCATCCCGGCGGCAGCGGCCACCAAGGCAGAGCGTCCAACCCCCGTATGTCTCGCAGCTGCTCCATCGCCGGGAATATCAGCGTCTTCCCTGCCTGACCGCACGACGGCGCAGACCGGCCACCAGGATACCGTGGATCTCCTCGTTGGTGGGCACCGGCAGGAATGTGATGCCCAGGCGCCTCGCCAGAGTATCCAAAGCCTTCCGCTTCGCTTCCCAGGCTTCCCGGTAATGACGACAGCCCGCTTCGCTGTCCGTGTCTACCTCGATGCGCTCCCCATCCCGGGTGCTGAAAACCACGCGACCGATCCGCGGGATCTCCCGATCGGCCGGGTCGTCAACCGGCATCAATACAACCTCGTGCTTCTGGCAAAGCCGCCCCAGACCCTCGTGTAACGGCCCCGGGTCCCTGTTCATGTCGCCAACGATAAAGATGAGACTGCCGGTCGGGGCCACCCGTCTCAGCTTTTCCATGGCCTCCACCAGCGGATCCCCCGCGACGGTGACTGGCTCAGACGTTTGCCCCAAGGCGCGCAGCATACGCCAAAAAGACTGGCGTGCCCTGCTCGGTCTGAAAAACTGCAGCGGCTGATGCGGACCGCCGTAGAGCAAAGCCCCGACGCGATCCTGGCTGGCGGATGCCGTCCACCCGAGGAGGGCCGCCGCACGAGCGGCCTGAATGGACTTGAACGTGCCTCGCGTGCCGAACTGCATGTGGGGTCCGACATCGACGCAAAGCATCACCGCACGCTCCCGCTCCTCACGGAAGACTTTCAGATGGGCAACCCCGGTGCGCGCGGTGACGCGCCAGTCCATATTCCGGATCTCGTCGCCTTCCTGGTATTCACGCGTTTCCTCAAAATCCATGCCCTGCCCGCGAAATACGGACGTATACAGGCCGGACAGGACGGAGTGCACGCGATGGTGACTAGACAGGCCGAGTACATGGGCCCGGTGGCGCAGTTCCAGCAATTCGTCGATGTGAACAGGCAGGGTCATGGGCGCCGGCGGCAAATGCTAACCACGTGGACCCCTATCGGCCTCCGGCCTCCCCGACTGTCGGGCACGATGCCCGGCCACCGCGTCTCGCGGCGACAATCGGTCCCGGGTGCGGCAGCTTTGGCGCTCGGCCTGGGTCCATGAGCTCTTGTCCAGGTGTTTGACGTGCGTCGCCGCTCCCCGGAAGCGCAACTCGGAGGTGACGCAGCGAGTTCTTGAGACGCGCGTGACACCGCGGCGGCAATCAGGGTATGGCGACAACTTCGAGAAGCCGCTTGATGAAGTCGTCGGTGGTCACGCCGTCCGCCTCTGCCTCGAAGGTCAGCATCATCCGGTGACGCAACACGTCCGGCGCAACCTGCTGAATATGGTGCGGGCCGACGTAGCCGTCCCCCTGCAGCCAGGCGAGAGCCCGAGCCGTGCGGGCCAGCGCGATGCTGGCACGAGGGGAAGCCCCGTAGCGACACCAGCGCTTCAAGTCGTCGTCATACGCCTCGGGGTTACGGCTTGCCAGAACCACGTCCACGATGTAGCGATTCAGCTTCTCGTCCAGATAGGTCTTGGCCACCTCGTTCCGAGCCGCCAGAATCTCCTCCTGGGACAGCACGCGATCAGGGAGGTTGGGCGGATGCCGCTGCTGCTCACTGTCCAGTTCCAAAATAGCGAACTCCTCCTCGCGATTCGGATAACCCACCCAGACATGCATAAGGAATCGGTCCAGCTGGGCCTCCGGCAGGTTGTAGGTGCCTTCTTGCTCGATGGGGTTCTGGGTGGCCAAAACCATAAACAGCCGCGGCAAGGCGTAGGTTCGCTGGCCCACGGTCACCTGGCGCTCACCCATCGCCTCCAGCAGCGCGGACTGAACTTTTGCCGGAGCACGATTCACCTCGTCGGCCAGTAGAATATTGTGGAAGATGGGGCCCGGGCGAAACTCGAACTCACCCATCTCTTGTCGGTAGATGTCGGTACCGATTAAATCCGAGGGCAGTAGATCAGGCGTGAACTGAACCCGGTGGAAATCCCCTTCAATGGCCTCGGCCAGGGTCTTGACTGCCGTCGTCTTGGCAAGGCCGGGCAGACCTTCCACCAGCATGTGGCCATCGCTCAGAATGCAGACCAGCATGCTCTGAATCAAATCGCGCTGCCCGATGATGCGCGAGGCGAGGTGTTCGCGGACAGGGTCGAAAAGCGATGAATTCATAAACAAATTATAATTTAAAAATATACGAAAGCACCTGGCTTTCTGCCGTAAATTTCTCGGGGTAAAGGCTGCGGCGGGCCAAGTCCCCTGATCCGGTATGGTTATCCGGCGAAGAGCGCTCCGTCAAGTTACCGGCTCCAACATGACGTACTCCGGGTTGTCGCGGCCGGCCCGGGTGTCGCCCGCGCCGGCCGCTCGAAGCCTCCTGCTATTCGGTGGGCGGAGCCAGCTTTTGCGGTTCCACTGGGGTCGCCGGTGATACTGGCGCCGGCGGAGCGGCGGTCGCGGCCGGAGCCGATGCCCAGGGATCTGGGAGCGAGGCCCCCGGCGCCCCAAATTCGGGTCCCTGGGGCGCCGTGTAGCCGGACCCTGCCGGATATCCGGGACCACGCGCGGCGCCCGGCGCTCCGCCATAGGCCGGAGCGGGACCATA
>JASJBY010000310.1 GCA_030066245.1 Gammaproteobacteria bacterium | reverse complement strand
ATGTTCGAGGGCATCCAGCGCTACTTCACGCTGAACGCCATGGACGATAAGGAGGTGGGCTCCAACGGCAAGATCAACATCGTGCCAGGCTTCGAGACTTACCTGGGCAACTATCGCGTCATGCACCGCATTATGCAGGAGATGGGGGTCGACTACAGCCTGCTGTGCGACCCCACCGAGGTGCTGGACACGCCTGCGGACGGCGAGTATCGCATTTATGACGGCGGCACCCCTGTAGGAGAGATAAAGGACGCTCCGAATTCCATCGACACCCTGCTGCTGCAACCCTGGCAGCTGATGAAGACCAAGAAGTTCGTCAAGAACACCTGGCAGCAGCCAGCCTCGGAAATCAAGATCCCCATGGGGCTGGAGTGGACCGACGACTTTCTGATGAAGGTCTCCGAGCTTACGGGCAAGCCGATACCCGAGTCCTTGGCCAAGGAGCGCGGTCGGCTGGTGGACATGATGACGGACAGCCATGCCTGGCTGCACGGCAAACGGTTCGCCCTTTACGGCGACGCCGACTTTGCCATGGGCATGACCAAGTTCCTGATGGAGCTGGGCGCCGAGCCGAGCCACGTGCTGGTGAACCATGCGAACAAGCGTTACAGGAAGGCCCTGGAACAGCTCTGCGCCGAGTCTCCCTACGGCAAGAACACCCAGGTGCATATCGGTAAGGATCTGTGGCACTTCCGCTCGCTGATGTTCACCGACAAGCCGGACTTCATGATCGGCAACAGCTACGGCAAGTTCATTCAGCGTGACACTCTGCACAAAGGCAAAGCGCATGAGGTACCGCTGATCCGCATTGGCTTCCCGATCTTCGATCGCCATCACCTGCATCGCATGACCACCATGGGATACGAGGGTGCCATGTACATCCTGACTACCCTGGTCAACTCGGTGCTGGAGCGGCTGGACGAAGAGACCCGTGGCATGGGCACCACCGACTTCAACCACGACCTCATCCGTTGAGGACGGCAGTGCTAAACGAGTTGAAGACCGTCAGGAGGTAGTCGAAATGCCCAATGTCATGGTCCGAAAAAGCGATGCTGGCGGTCTCCTCTTTTACGTGGCCAAGAAGGACATGGAGGAGACCATTGCCTCGGTGGAAGTGGATACGGCGTTTGAATGGGGTGGAGCCGTGGAGCTGACGGACGGATCCAGGTGGTATATCGATCCCATCAGCCCGCGTCCAGAGTTCCCCACCACTTTGCGTTTCAAACGTGGCGAGTAATCCTCGCCGAGATGCCGTATTTCGAGGTTTATCTATCGCCAACCTGAGAGGAGTTACGCAATGGCGCTTCAAATCGTGAGAGACATCTGTACCGCTTGTGGCGACTGCGAGCCGCTCTGCCCGACCCAGTCCATCACGCCCTGGAAGGGTGTCTACAAGATAACCGTGGACACCTGCACCGAGTGCGAGGGCGAGTCCGACGTTCCCCAGTGTCTCGATGCGTGTATGGAGGACGACTGCATCATCGCGGCCTAGATCGGGCGTCCAGCGGTGCCCGTGCGGGGACCGTCGGACGCGCGGCAGTGGGAGAACAATCATGACCCAAGCCGGCATCTCAGACGACATCGCCCTGCGCATCGCATTGGCAGCACGTGCCCTGCCGGACACGGACGCCGCCCGGTTGATCAAGGTACTCGACGACATAGTGGGACTGCCGCCCACCGCGAAGAAGCTCTCCGGACTCAAGGTCAAGACCTTCAAGGAAGCCCTGGACGGTGAGTTGGCGGACGTGAACCCGGGTGCGCTGGAGTACGCGGTTGCGATCCTCAAGAGCGAGGCGCAGACAGATACCGACCCTCCGCCACCGTTGGAGCCCTACACCGACGGCGAGATGCCCGACTCGATCCGCGTCGCCTGCGCCTCGAACAGGGCGGAGTTGCTTGACGGTCACTTCGGATCCGCCCAACGTTTCCTGGTCTACCAGGTCTCGGCGAGGGAGAACCGGCTAATCGACGTGCGCGTCCCCGACGACTCCGACGCCGAGGACAAGAATGCCTACCGCGCGGGGCTGATCGCGGACTGCCAGCTTCTCTACGTGGCTTCCATCGGTGGTCCCGCTGCGGCCAAGGTGGTCAAGGTCGACGTCCACCCCATCAAAGATCCGAAGGGCGGTTCGGCCCGCGAACGCATGCTTGCCCTGCAGCAGGTGTTGGCGTCCAAGGCCCCGCCCTGGCTTGCCAAGGTCATGGGGCAGACCCCGGAGGCCCGTGTTCGCTTCGAGCGCGAGTGGGGCGAGGCATGATCCCGCCCGAGCGGCTCGACCAGGTGGTCCGGATCGTGGAAAGGGCCGGGCTCAACGATCAGACCGTCGGTGCACTCCGCGAGGCATTGACAGACCTGCACTTGACCTACTGCATGGATGACGACGTGGGCGTCCGTGAACCGGTGCGGCATGCGGACGGCTTCAATGTCTACCTGGTCGACGGACGCGGCCACTGCATGCAGTTCACGTCCGACATGGCGTCGGCCACCGGCATCGTCCTGGCCGAGGTCGACGAGAACGATGAGGTTTGATGCGACCCCTTCGATGCCCGAACATCCTGAGGCCCGCAGGGGCCCCGATACCGATCCCAGGCTCCCCACGGCCAACTGTGGCGATTGCCCTCATCGCCGAAGTCTCCTGGCGGTCGGACGCTGCAGGCCCGGTGATACCTGTGTAAAGGCTATGAGCGGGCGCCAGATCGAGCGCTTCTTCCGCACCAAGCCGGGGCTTGCCCAGGACTATGCCGGAGACGCCTTCTGGGAGCGGCGCGCCCTCGCGGCCCGCCTGGCGGATAGCGTCGGGGAGACGCTCGCTTCGGGAGCTGAGCGATGACCATTCAGACCCGACCGAAGTCGGCTGTCCTCGGCGCCGGTGAAGTCCCACTGCAGGTGCGCATTGCTGCCGCCTGTGACGAGGAGCTGGCATCCGTATCGCCGGACGCAATTCTCGCACGGCTGCAGAAACAGGCCCCGGAGCTTCAGCTGCGCCACGCCATGGCACGCACCGGCTGGCATCGGCTCGGCGGTGTCGTGGACGCGAGGTACCGGCGTGTATCACGGCACATCGGCGAATGGGCAGAGCAGCACTTCGATGGCGATATGGCCACTCTCATGGACAAGTGTGCCGGGATCCACGGATTCGCGACCAGACTCGAAGGCTGTACCCACTACATCACGGCGGCCACGGGCGAGCGGGCACAGGACTTCCTGCAGATAGAGGTCGAGCAGCTCCAGGAGGTCATCGAGCGCCCGCTCTGGGACCCGGACTGGATGCCAGACGACCTGGAGGACTTCATAGATCCCCTGGATTTCCCGCACCTCGAACCCGAGCCCGTGGGCTTGCCGCGTCTGCTGTTTCGTCGCGTTGTGAACGTGGCGGACTTCCTCGACTCGGAGGGCGCCAGCAACAACATCAAGCGTTTCTTGAGAGATTGGGACCGCAGCAGTGCCGGCGAGTCCGCCCGGTTCTGCGACTACTGGTGCCTCGGCATCAGGGAATACCAGAATAGCCAGGGGGACAGCCGCCTGAGCGCCAAACCCGTCCCGCTGCCTGGCGGCGAGGTGCTGGACCTGCCGGATGAGGTTGTGGGCCGCGGTGCGACTCTGGCCAACCTGATCCACGGCTTCGACCGTCACCGCGGCCACCACTTTGCGTGGTATTTCCACATGCTCACTCAGCGCCGGGTTTCGTACCAGCTGGCCGAGGCGGTCCACGCGGACCTGATGGGCGCCTTCGACTATCTTCCGGCGCGGGATATTGCCGTGTTGAGGGATTGGCACAATGACCCCTACAGCGTCTAAGTCAGCAAGCGTTAGGACGGAAACCAACTCGACCTTAAGGAGGCTCGCTACCCATGGGAAAGAAATCCGGCAAGTGCTGCAAGAAGTACAGAGACGGGAAGGCGTGCAGGAAGTGTCCGAAACGCACGCAGCTAGCCCGTCTCATGCGGGTCGCGCGGACATAACTCGCTCGGGAGGTGAGACCATGAAGATCGCAGTTGTCAGCGATGACTTTCGTACCCTCACCGGCAGAACTGGCAGGGCCAGGCGTTTTCTGCTGTTCGAGGCGGAGGAGGGGAGACCACCGCAGCTGGAAACGCATGTCGAGCTTCCGGCGCAGTGTCCGACCTACCACGAATTGCACGATGATGATCAGACCCCCCATCCACTAGACGGCATGGTGCTCATCGCCAACGAAGCCGGCGAAGGCTTTCGGGAGCGGCTTGCTAGACGGGGCACTCAGGTCCACATCACCTCGGAGCGGGATCCCTGCACTGCAGTAGCCCTTTTTCTCGAAGGTAAGCTGCCTGGAAAAGCCCCGACTCCCCGGCAGGAGTCCGATTGCCAGCCGGACAAGCCTTTGACGGCGTGATCCCAATTAGACCAAACCACGTGGGACCCCATCGAGGCATGGTATCGACACGCCGAGCGGCGACACCCATCTGTGCCTCGGACAGCTTACCGGAGCATGGTAGCTTTACCTTTCGGTTGCTCTACAGGGGCGAGCCCCGGGAGGCCATTCTCGTCCGCCATCGCGGTCGCGCCTATGGCTATCTCAATCAGTGCGTGCACATGCCAAAGGCGCTTGACTGCGAGCACTGCAATGTCTTCGACGAGACGGGGGAGTTCATCCGTTGCTCCATGCACGGTTTCACCTACGAACCGGCCAGCGGGCTTTGCCAGAGCGAGATCTGCGCCGGCAAGTCTCTTACCCAGTTGAAGATCGATGAGCGCGACGGCCTTATCTACTTGGTCGATAAACGCGCCAGCATTCCCGACTAACCAGAGGTTAACAGCAGCCGAAGAAGGATGTGGTGAGTGAAACGAACCGCATCGATCGCGACAGATGCGCTTCGCTGCGTTCCGCGCATCCTTCAGGCCGAGGTGGTCTGGTACGTGGCTCGGGACGCCGCGTCTGCGTCGGCAACGCCGCTGTTCTTTAAAGGTCAGGCCAATCTCGCCATCTTCGAGCACTTGGTCGACCTGCTCGTCCCAAGAAGAGGTGGTACCATGATTCTCGGGTGAAGGCGGGAGCCACGCTATTAAGATTGCGAAGTTGAAAACTTGCACGCCTGACCCTAGTCGCCACAGGATCCCAATCTCAACAATCTTTAATTGCAGTCTGCTCCCCTTGGGGGCTGGTCCAGCATTGCGCCAACGCGCGTGCAGGATGGTGTTCTGCAAGCCCTGGTTTTTTCCGGATGATTCGCCGCATGTGGTTACACACGAGCTGTGATCTTGCATTCGATATCACTGTGCCGACGCCCTTTGTGCTGATGCTGCGGCCGCGCAGCGGCGCGCAGCAATGGGTGGCACGCGAGGAATATAGGCTGGTGCCGAGTGTACCCGTGTTCGAATTCACCGATGGCTACGGCAATCTCTGTCAGCGACTGATTGCGCCGCCCGGCGCCTTCGCAGTACGCACCGCCGCCGAAGTGATGACGGCGGATTGCGTTGATCAGGCGCCGGGGGCGGTGTTTGTCGAGGTTCAGAACCTGCCCGATGCGGTACTCAGCTACCTGTTGCCCAGTCGTTACTGTGAGTCGGACCGCTTTGGTCAGATGGCGACCGAGATCACGGCAGGCCAGCGGCCAGGCTATGATCAGGTC
Organism: Gammaproteobacteria bacterium; assembly: GCA_030066245.1. Taxonomy (GTDB): domain Bacteria; phylum Pseudomonadota; class Gammaproteobacteria; order JAABTG01; family JAABTG01; genus JASJBY01. Next base: position 1,028 of record JASJBY010000310.1, on the reverse strand, counting down.
GCGGCCATTGTGGCCTGGTTGCGCACCACCATCCGTCATCAATCTGGCAGCAGCGACATCCCCCTATCAGCGGTGGAGGTCAATTCCAGACAATCGGGCGTGTGCCGGGACCTGTCGCACCTTGGAATCGCATTGTGTCGCAGTCTCAGTATCCCAGCGCGCATGGTGGTGGGTTATCTCTACGGGCTGGAGCCCATGGACCTGCACGCCTGGTTGGAGGCGTACGTGGGTTGGCGGTGGTATTCGTTTGATGCGACGCAGGCCAGGCTAGATGGCGGGTACGTCGCCATCGGCTACGGCCGTGATGCGGCGGATGTCGCCGTCTACAGTCAGTTTGGGCCCGCGGTCTATCCTAGGGAACAGAAGGTTCGAGTGCAGCTCATCAAGGGGGAGAACACGTAGCCGTTTCAAAGTGCGATGTTCGGCAGTAAAGGCATGTTCTGTGTCTGACCTTGCCGCCCAGGGGCATGGCGTAGCCAGGCGGCGTCTCCTCGGTCGGCGCATCGGACTTGCTCAGCATGGCCACCGCTAATTCGTTGCCATCCATAAACCCCCTCTCTAGCCCGGCCCCCTCCCTTCGCTCTCCCCCGCTCGGGGACAGGGAGCTGAGTTTCTGGACCGACACAAAGGAGACGGCGGTGCAAATCTGCCGATGGCACCCGCCAAGTTGTCCTCAAAGGCTCCACGCGGTTTCAGGACGTGCTCCCGGCACTCGTAATGGTAAACGCCGGCACGCCTCGCGCTCCTGCGTGTCGCTGATGCTCCAACACTGGGACTTTGTCGCAAACGCGACATAGCAGGAAGCTCCGATTTTTTCCTTAAATCAATGAGATGTCTTTTGGCATAAGCCCTGCAAGCAGGCCTTCAACGCAAAGCCCTGGAGCCTCCATGAAGCAGAAAGACATTGCGGCGTTGCTCGACGAGCCGGCCTGCTCCCATAACAAGAAACAGAAAAGTGGCTGCGCCAAGCCGAAGCCCGGCGCGACCGCCGGCGGTTGTGCCTTTGATGGGGCCCAGATCGCCCTTCT
>JASJBY010000309.1 GCA_030066245.1 Gammaproteobacteria bacterium | reverse complement strand
TCTGGCAAAGCAGATTGGCCGATCGTCCGCAGAGGCATAGCTGTAGCTATGTCTCAAGGAGGATCGGTCAAGATGCAAAGCCAGAGTGGGCCAAGAACCGAATAGGACAGGCTGTTCATAAAACAAGGCCGGCTAGGTGATGCCGATGTGTTGAGTTTGTCAACATAATCTGCCACCCGAGGTCCGCCTGGTGAGAAATCCGGGCTAGGGGCCCTCGTCCTGCTTGAGTTCCTGGCTGCGCCAACGTGCATATAGAACGGCTGCCAGAAACAGGATGAGAGCAAGCAGGATCTCCGCCGCGGCGTACAGCCTCTCGGCTGGGTTTACGTAGGCTTCAACCACGCCATGGGCAAAGTAGACTAATGCCAGGAGGCTGGTCCACGCATACGTGTAGGGCTTCCCGTGCAGCAGGCCCCGCAGGGGTAACAGCAGCGGAGTCACCATCACCAACAGAACCAGAGACACCGGGAACAGCCGTGACGGAGCGAGCCAGGCATACCAGCCCATAAGAAGCAGGAGCAGACCGAAAAAAGCCGTCAGGCTGACGATCTGTGCGTTGCGAGCCTTGCGGCTCATGGCAAGCGGCGTCAAGGGTCTCAACGCAGCCTCATGTGCCGAGCCGACATCGCTGCAAAAGCATCGGTCACGGTCGGCTGTCCTCCAGTGCCTTGACCGTATTTGCAAGCCTCGCTCCTAGAGCGACGCAAAGGCGCTTTTCCTCGTCACTCAGTGGCAAGTTGCTGTCTAGTCCGGCGAGATGGCTGGCACCGTAAGGGGTCCCGCCCGTACGGGTACTCAAGAGGTCGGTCTCGGAATAGGGTAGACCCAGAAGGAGCATGCCATGGTGGAGCAGAGGCAGCATCATCGAGACCAGGGTCGTTTCCTGACCGCCGTGCATGCTCGAGGTGGACGTGAACACCGCCGCGGGCTTGCCCCTCAGCGCACCGGCCAGCCATTGCGTGCTGGTGCCGTCAAGAAAATACTTCACGGGTGCAGCCATGTTCCCGAAGCGGGTAGGGCTGCCCAGGGCGAGACCGGCACACTCCGCCAAGTCCTGGTGTGTGGCATAGGGGGGACCCTGCTCGGGAATACTCTCTTCAGTAGCCTCACACACGGCGGAGACGGCGGGAACGGTCCGGATGCGCGCCTCGACCTCAGCGACACCCTCGACGCCCGAGGCGACGGCGCGAGCCATTTGTGCCACATTGCCGTTACGGCTGTAGAAAAGCACTAGAATCTCCGCCATCAGAACTCCCTCACTGCCGACAATCGGCCGCTTTTATCCCAGGCCTTGATGACCCCTGGTTATCCCTTGCCCCGTTAGCCGACAACGCCGCACCCGTGGGCCTGCGGTTGCCGTTAAGGCGTTGGAGGTCGCTTCAGACCGGTTTATTAACCGGATGGGCCTCTCGTACTCCGTCAGAACCCCGGTCACGGAGGACCAGCGTAACATGGCGGCTTCGATGCCGCGGCTGCACAGAAGTTGCAGGGCCTGCTGTGATTCGACGCGGCATGGCTGAGGCCATGGGTAGCTATCACCGGCGCAGACTGCGCTTTCGTACATCACAGGCGCCTGGGTCTCCTTGACAGCCCAGAGGGCCGATGCTAGCTTCCTCCGAGAGACCAATAACTGCACATAACTGACTGACCTAAAACAAGTTACGGCTATAGTCCTGGAGTTTGGATGATGATAATCGCCCGCTGGCTGCGACTGTTGCCACTGCTCGGGATCGGACTGGCCGTGGCGGCGGGTTGCGCTACGGCACCGACGCAGGAAATGTCCGACGCACGCCAGGCGATTCAGGCGGCCCGGGATGCTGACGCGGCGAGGCACGCACCGGCGGCACTTGGCAGCGCCGAAACCCTGCTCGCCACAGCCGAGCAGTTTATCGGAACCGACGCCTATGAATCAGCCCGCGCCGAAGCGGTAGCGGCCAGGCAAGAGGCCGTGAAAGCACGCAACATCGCCCTTGCCATCGGTGCAGCGGAAGCTGCCCTGGATCGGGCCTACAGCCTTGGCGCCGAGTGGGGTGACTCTCGCAAGCTGCTCGACAAGGCCGAAGAGGCGGCAGCGTCGGGCGACGAAGCAATGGCGGTTAGGCTGGCGGGCATCGCCCAGCTGCAGGGTGAGAACGCAATCAACCAATACTACCTAGAGATCGCCAAGATGTTGCTTCTGGAAGCGGAGCAGAAGAAGACCCGGATGAGCCCAAGCCAGCTCGCCGATCTGAAGGACGCGAGCGTGGCCTTCAGGAACCAGGATGGCAAGCGGGCTCACGATCTGGTCAGCCGGCTGCTGGCATCGCTGAGGGGCGCCACGGAGCGCTGAATGACTGCTCGGTAGAAGGCTGCACCCGCGCCTTACAGGGGCGCCTACTCAAGGGCTGACCTGACCGTTAATGGCTCATGTGGGGGTATTTTCCGAATTTGGACCAGATCCAAGACGCCGACCTGCACTCTCCCGGCCGGGCCCTGAGCATCACCCGGGACAGCCCACCGTCTGAAGTCAGGGAGGCATTGCAGGCTATTCACGGAGAGCGGCCCAGTGCGTGACAGAAGGTGGGCGTCGAGCTGCCATGAACGTGCGTAGACGCTGCCTTGTTTCGGGTCGAGTCCAGGGGGTGTTCTTCCGGGCGCGGACGCGAGACAAGGCCGTGAATCTGGGATTGTCGGGGCATGCGGTGAATCTGCCCGACGGTCGCGTGGAAGTGCTGGTCAGCGGGCCGGCGGCGAACGTAGATTGCCTCTGCGAATGGCTGCGGGAAGGGCCACCCATGGCTCGGGTCGATGCGGTGGAGTGCGAACCGCTGGCCGCAGGGTCGGAGCAGGGTTTTCGGATAGGCTGACACCGGGCGGGACCGGGTCCCGGCCACGCGCTCACTGGCTGCCGGCCCGGGGCACGCGAACTCCGGCGCTACTGCTTGTACCAGCGCCCGCGCAGGGCTTTGAACACCCGGTTGGGATACTCCAAGCGTCCCGCGCTACCGTTGTAGCGGGCCAGCGCTCGGGCCAGGTTGCCTTTCTCTGCGTTCAAGTAGTAGCGGAGGATGGTGCAGCCGTAGCGCAGATTGGTTCTCATTTGAAAAAGATTGTCATCGGGACGACCGATTTCTTCCCTCCAGAACGGCATGATCTGCATAAGGCCTCTGGCGCCTACCCTGGATATGGCAAAGCGGTCGAAATTGCTCTCCACATCCACAACCGCCAGCACCAACTCCGGCTCTAAATCGGCCCGCGTGGCCTCACCGTGGAGCAATCTCAGGAACTCGACCCGTTCTTTTGCATCCGGGAGTCGCTTGGTCAGGCGTGTGGACATGTCCATGAGCCACACCTGGGCCTCGAAGCGGTCTTGGAAGCTATCTGCCCCCAGTACGGCGACTCTCAACAGATGCCGCAGTTCTTCATTTGGGGGTTCCGTGGTGGCGGCCACGGCCCGCAGGCAGCAAAGTCCTGCCACCAGCAGGACCAAGAGCAGCCGGCCGGCGCCCGTCCGTTGCGAAGACCGTGTCCACGTCATGCAGCCCTTATCGGTAAGTCGGTGGAAAAAGCTGAGGACTCACGGATTCGCGCGCCTGCCCCCTGGAATACCTGGATAGCGATCAGCAGCGGCTAGGGAGCCTCGTCGGCCAATCGTGAGCGGATGAACTCCGCGGCGTTTCCAAGCGGAACGTCTACGCTGGCCCTGTCGCGTCGGGTCTTGTACTCCGTTTTGCCAGCGTCCAGGCCCCGCTCTCCCAGGACCAGACGATGGGGGAGTCCGATCAGGTCCATGTCAGCGAACATGACGCCGGCGCGAATCGGGCGGTCATCGAAGAGAACCTCGATACCGGCGGCGGTCAGCTCGTCGTATAGGCTCTCTGCCGCTTCCCGAAGGCGCTGCGATTTGTGCATGTTCATGGGCAGCAGGGCCACCTGGAAAGGGGCAATGGCGCCGGGCCAGATGATGCCATGCTCGTCATGGTTCTGCTCGATGGCCGCGGCCACCACCCGCGACACCCCAATCCCGTAGCAGCCCATGGCCAGCGTCAGAGCCCTGCCCTGTTCGTCAAGAGCTACCGCGTTCATGGCGCGGCTGTACTTCTCACCGAGCTGGAAGATATGGCCTACCTCGATGCCCCGGGCGATGTTGAGATGCCCGCGGCCGGCAGGACTCGGTTCACCGGCTGTGACGTTCCTGAGGTCGGCGGCCTCGGGCTCCGGCAGGTCCCTTCCCCAGTTGACGCCGGACAAGTGTTTTCCATCCTCGTTGGCGCCGCAAACGAAATCACTGAGGTGTCGCGCGCCATAGTCCGCGATCACCGGGATCTTCAGACCCAGCGGACCCAGTGAGCCGGGGCTGCAGCCGACCATATCCCGCACTCTTTCGGGGGGCGCAAAGCCGAGCGGCGAGGCAACCGCGGGCAGCTTCCCGGCCTTGAGTTCATTCAGGGTGTGGTCGCCTCGCAGGACCAGGGCAATCAACCCGCCGTCGCTGCCTTCCACCAACAGAGTCTTCGCGCAGCGTTCCGGAGCGACGCCGAGATACGCACTCACCTCCTCGATGCTGTGCTGGCCAGGGGTGTCGACGGTGTCCATGGCTTGGCCGGGTGGCGGCCGCTCGCCCTGCGGCGGCAGAGTTTCGGCTAGTTCCACGTTGGCGGCGTAGTCGCCGGCATCGCTGAATGCAATTGCGTCCTCGCCTGAAGCAGCAAGGACGTGGAACTCGTGAGACAGACTCCCGCCGATGGCGCCCGTGTCCGCCCGGACCGCTCGAAACTCCAGGCCGATTCGACGAAAGATGCGCGAGTAGGTCTCGAACATCCGTTGATAGGTCACGTCCAGGGAATCCTGGTCCGCGTGGAAGGAGTAGGCGTCCTTCATGAGGAATTCGCGCGCTCGCATGACGCCGAAGCGCGGGCGAATCTCGTCTCGGAACTTGGTCTGTATCTGGTAGAAGTTGGCCGGGAGCTGCTTGTAGCTGCGGACCTCGCGCCGCACCAGGTCGGTGATGACCTCCTCGTGGGTGGGACCGAAGCAGAAGTCCCTCTGGTGACGGTCGCGCAGGCGCAACAGTTCGGGCCCGTATTCGTTCCAGCGCCCGGATTCCTCCCAAAGTTCCGCCGGCTGCACGGCCGGCATCAGCAGCTCCTGGGCTCCGGCCCGATCCATCTCCTCCCGGACGATGGCTTCCGTCTTGCGCAACACCCGCAGTCCCAACGGCAGCCAGCTATACAGTCCGGATGCTAGCTTGCGGACCATGCCGGCACGCAGCATCAGCTTGTGGCTGACTATCTCCGCGTCCGCCGGCGTTTCCTTGAGGGTAGCGAGGAGCAGCTGGGATGTCCGCATTGGGCTTTCAGCCTCAGAACGTGGTCCCGTTCCAGCCCCACATGCTGCGGCTGGCATCGGCGAACTCGACGTAAATCCTGTCGCGGGGAACGCCGATCTCGGCTTCCAGAAGCTCGCACAGGGCGTGCGACAGCGCCGGCGTCTGACCCTCCGGCAGCCCAATGCTCTTGAGCTCAAGATACGCCGCGGGTTGGTCGTTGCCGCCGAAAAGCAGCGGTGCCGCGTCTTCCACAGCGATCATTACATACTGTTCCGACTTGCCCAGGTGCTCAGCGATAGACAGGGAGGCCCGGGCCAGCAGCGATGCGCGCGCCTCGACAGGCAGCGGCTGGTTGGTCTTGATGCTCAGATACGGCATGGCGGCCTCAATTGCAGAACTCTTCCACCTGCTCGGCGGCATCCTGGAGCCGAGCGGCGCGCTCCGCATCGTCCAGTCGCACCAGGTTGCCGGCTTCGTCGGTTTGTACGATGCGTCTTTTCTGCACGAGCGATGCAACGTTCTGGCGAGCTATGCGGCAGTTCTCGTCGCGTACCGCTTTCGGCATCTGCGCCGCAGCCTGCCTGGGCTCGGTGTTCTCGTTCTCGGAACCGAGCCCGGCTTTTAGCTTGAGCTTGTCCAGCTCCAGCTCCCGCTGTTCCGCGCTCATGCCCGGTCCCTCGATTTCCAGTTCCTCGGCATCTGTGCCGGGGGGTCGGCTCTGGCCGTAGTGAACGTTGCCCTCGGCATCAGTCCATTTATAGACCTCGGCCGCAAGTGTCGGTGATATCACCAACAGCAACACGGCGAAAAACGGCACCCTTCCATAGCTCATCACGGCAAACCCTCACTGCGCCCTCGCGGCGAACCCACCCTGGCAAAAAATCTGCGTTCCCTCGCCGTCTTCCCGACCCCTTGGGGTGGGGGCAGCCGAAGGCACTCAACAGGCATGTAAATATAGCTGGTCTGGGCAGGGGGGTAAAAATCCCCCCGGCGCCGAGCTTGCCCAGCGTCGTCAAGAGTCGACGACGGCCGTCCGGGGCGTTCTGCGTCGATGCCCAAGGCAGGGGCGGTACTGGCCGTGCTTGATTTCTGACACCGATATTAAGTAACGTCTAACTCTTTTCGTTCCAGCGCGGCGCAAGGCGCCGTACTGGTGGTTGCCTGGCGAAACTCAGTGGAGACGAACGGTGGAATTGAGCGGTGCCCAGATCCTTGTCCAGTTTCTCAAGGACGAAGGTGTCGAGCACATCTTCGGTTACCCGGGTGGGGCGGTCCTGCATATTTACGACGAGTTGCACAAGCAGGATGACATAAAGCACATCCTGGTACGTCACGAGCAAGGGGCTACCC
>JASJBY010000308.1 GCA_030066245.1 Gammaproteobacteria bacterium | reverse complement strand
GATCGGCCGAGATGCAAAGCCAGAATGGGCCAAGAACCGAATAGGACAGGCTGTCAGTCAAGCACGGGGCTCAACACGAAGCCAATAATGCTTTGGTTGTTGCGAAAATCCTTGGAATCTGGGTCCGCCTGGTGAGAAATGCGGGCTAGGTTGTCTCCTCGCCTCGTCTCTTGCCAGACCCGATTGGAATCTTCAATGCCGTTTGCTTGACGAGAAAATAGCTTACTCCCAAGGCCACAACCATCGCCGCAAGGCTATAGAGTTCGACGTGAGTGTGCTTCGCAAAGTCCCAGACGACCACCTTGCGCGCGATGGCGATAATAGCGACCAGCAGGACCAGTTCCACGTGCACCACATTCTCTTCGAGGTAGGTCTTCACAGTCTCGATGAGCTCCAGACCGATAAGGAGAATCAGAATGAGACTGAACAGATCCATCAACCCCTGCGCATCGACAATGAAAGCCGGGGGTGTCATGATTTTCGTATAGATCACATAAGCGATGTCTACGAAGGCCAGCAGCAAAGTTACGGACAACGCCAGGAGGATTCCGACCAGTAGAGTCGCTTCGAATAACCTGAAAACACCGTGAACTTTCACTATGACTTCCGCGCCTGGGATCGCCCGAGACTGTCGCGCGGCGTAATGAAGTACTGGATTGCGACACCGTTTAGACTCATAAATTTCTCGTAGCCTCCTCTCCCTGGATTTTCTACTCGGGTGGTTTGACGAACAGCGCTACCCGGGTCAAGCTGTCGTCCTGTTCGCGAGCGGCCGCGTACGTACCAACAGGTAGCCGTTCTGGTTGTGCTAGCGCGGAGCGGGATCCTCACCCTGCGCGAGGAGCTGGCCGGCTTCGGCGACCCGGTGATCATGATGATGGGTGGGCTGTTCGTCGTCGGCGCAGCGATATTCGAAGTCACTGACGATGCTCAGGAAGCGCGTTCTCTATTCGGTCGGGATAGACGGCCCTTGTGATCAATTCTCACTGTCTCCTCTCGCGGCCGACACCAGCACCACGACCTGGTCACCCGCCGCCGGGGTCCACTGCGCGGTCCGGTCCGGATTCAGGGCGAGCTTCCCGCCCGCGCCCTCGGCGTGCTGCACGCCGAGGGCAATCTCGCCACGCGCGGCGGCCGCGCGTTCGACATCTTCGAAGCGCTGCGGTTTGTCCATGGCCAGGTAATCTTGTGCAGATTCCAGGAGAACCTGCGCACCTCGTGGGCGGGAGAGCTCAGCGAATATAGTGGCCAGCTCTCGGCGCAAGGACACCTGAGAGAGCAGATAACTTACCAGTGAGGGGCTCACGATTAGGTCGTCCTGCTCCTGCTCTAACAGGGCCTGATTCTCCTCTGCCAGAAGCTCGACGAACAGTGCCGGACGCGGACCCTTCTCCGGAAGCAGCCCCTGCAGCAACTGGTAGGTGAAAACAGTGATCGCGTCTGCCTGCTCCTCCTCGCGGAGCCGCTCGCTCGCCAGCAGCACGATGTTGTCATAGCTCTGCGGCTCGAGCCGATTGAGTACGCCAGGCAACGTATAGCCCGCCTGGACCTGTCGCACGCGGTCGTTCGACACTTCACGTCCATAGCGCGATAACATTTCCTCACGCTCTTCGATGGGCGTGCTCGAGACGATGTCCACCTCGAACAGGTCTCTTCCATGGCGCTCGAGCTCCCAAAGCAGTGCCGGCACCCTGCGGCTCCAGCCGAGAATCAGCACGCGGCGGCGCCCGGACTCCGCGCGTGTCGGTGGCTCGATTGGAGTTAACGCCGCTGGGCGCGACGCAGCGTGGTGCGCGCAGTCTTTGGAGCTGCGTGCAATGAAGACCAGGAGGTCATCAGCCGCGAGAACGGTCTCCGGATCCGGACTGAGGGTGGGTCGGCGCTCGTCCGGCCGGACGGTGCCCAAAAGGATTGCTTTGGCGTATCTGCCACGGAGGTCACCGAACTTGGTGCCGGCCGCCCCGTCGAGCGGCTGGAGGTACACGGCGTTGCCGTGATTGAGCGTGAACAGCTCGGTGAACACGCCGCACAGCCCGTGGTTTCTCACGCTCTGGGCGATGATTCGGCTGACGATCTCGTCGGCTACGACGATCTCACAGTCTCCCCCGTAGACGCGGCGCGCCACGGCGGCCCGACGCCCGTCGTACAGCTCGACCACCGCGAGCGGGGGCTTGGTGCCCGATCCGCGTGCAGCCTTAGAAACTGACATAAGCGTCTTCACGGTCTCGGCGTCGACGTACTCGGGGTTTCGCACCGCGAAGCCAGCGCCGGGAAGGATAAGCACCGCGGCATCACGGAAGGCGACCCGCTCCAGGTCCTCGACCCGCAGCGGGTTTCCGGATCGAAGCAGCACCTGCCGGTCGTTCCAGACATCGCCCAGTCGCTCGCGCAGCTCGCGAATCAGCTCGCCGTCGACGTGCTCGGCGAGGACCACCACGCGCAGCGTGCGCGCGCCGTGCCGCTCCAGGAAGCGCTGGGCCCTGGGCCCGGTGCGAAGCAGCTCGGAGACGATCGTGGGCGTGCGATGGGTCCAGCCGAGAACGATTACGTGGTTGGAGAGCACCACCGGCGTCGCCCCGGATTCCACCTTCGAGATGGTGTACTCCAGCCATTGAGTGAGAATCGCGATGAACAGGCCAAGGAACAGCAGATAGCCGAGCACGGTCACCACGGTGGAGACGAAGCGCCGCACGAGTCCCTCGTCGTCGCCGAGGTATCCCGGATCGGTCAGCCGCAGGAAGGCCCACCACACGCCCTCGTCCCACTGGGAGATGCTCGGGTCGAACAGCACGACCAGGGCCCCGCCGCCGACGGCGACCGTGGCGACCACGGCAACGGCGAGCATGAGGCGGTATTGAAGCCCCCGCAGCAACGTACGTTCGAACATGAATCGAATCCACGCTATGGGCCGTCGCATCTCAAACCTCCTCCACAATTGTCATTTTTTGCTGAGTCAGAGCCCCGGCGGCATCCCCGCTCCAAATGCTGGTGGTGCCCGCCGGTTGACCCAACGCAGTACGTCACCGACTACTGGCCAGCGCGATGGCCGCAGCTGGGCCCGGCGCACTGAGAAATCCGGGCTAGAGGGAGCTTACCACGCTAACCGACCGCGTCCGACCATCCGCCTCCCGGCGGCGAGTACCTGTCCTGCTGTGCCCCTACACACCTCGCTGCCCCCGTGCCCGCTGCCTGCTATCGCTTGCCTCTGGGGTCTTCAGCGTGTCCAATAGGCTCCGGATCTGAGAAAAGGAGAAAGGCTTCTGCACATTGGAGGAACCGGACTTTATCGGTCTGAGGAACCATGTGCGTGCCTCTCAGATTGAAGCGGTCCTCGAGAATCCCGGAGTGTCGACTGCCGTCGGATGTGTTAAGGCAGGGCGCTCGGTAGGGGGATAGGGGTAGTGGTAATGAGAACCAGCGTGATGAAAGTGCTGACGCTTCTCCTGGCCCTGGTGCTGCCGTCTCCGGGGTTGACGCAGCCTGCTGCCTATGACCCCTTCCCCTTGCGTCCGGCCGACACCTCAAGCCCGCGGGATACGCTCACCAGTTTTCTGACCAATGCGAACCAAGGCATCCAGCTTTGGCGCTCGGGCGCCCCTCTGGACCTCATCGCCAAGCGCCAAAACCGCACTGTTAAAACGCTCGATTTCGGCGAGGTAGTGGATAACCATCTCATGGCCACCCAGGCGCAGCACGTTCTGCTGCTCAAAGAGATCCTGGATCGCATCCCGTTGCCGCCAGATGACCAGATCCCCGGTGACCAGGAAGTCGCCGACCAGGGCATTACCAGTTGGACCATTCCCGATACTGGAATCACCATCGCCCAGGTGCAGGAAGGGCCGCGGGAAGGTGAGTTTCTCTTCAAAGCACGGCTCGTGGCCGATCTCGAAGAGATTTACCTCAATGCCAAGCACCTGCCCTACCAGCCCGGTGCCACCGAGGGTGTCTATGAAGATTTTTTGGAAGAAGAAGGGTTGTCCGGAGAGTCCACCGCGGGCGTGCGCTACCGCCTGAGGCCGATTGACACCTCAGATCCACGTTCGACTTTCTTCGGCTTTCGGGAGACTCTCGAACGCGCTTACCGGATGATCATGAACGCGGATGCCGCGTTCAAAGCCGATCCACCCACGATGTCCAGGCAAGAGGGCATCGCGGTCGAGCAAGAGGCCAGTATTTTGCTCCAGCGCGCCATGAAGACGCTCGATCTGAGCGAAATCCCCAAAGCCATCCGGGATGACATCGGCACGGAGATCGCACTTCAGCTGAAGGAGGTGTTGGACCGCGTCCCGGGAACCTACCTGGATGCGATTCCCGACGCGGAGGCGGTTCGGGCGTGGAAGCGAGCCAACAAGGACGTGTTGTTGATCACGCCGGAGCCGTTCAGGTGGTACTTCCCGAATACGGAGATCGCGATTGTCGAAGTCACCGAAGGTCCGCGCAGGGGCGAGTTTCTGTTCAGTGCCGACACTGTTGGCCGCGCGGAATCGTTCTACAAGACCATGGAAGATCTGCCATACCGCCCGAGGGCCACCGAGGGGTTCTACACCTACTTTATCTCCACGCCCGGTTATCTGGTCCCGGACGCCCATCCGTTAGCGCGTTGGGTCGACGACCTGCCGCCGTTGTTTTACACAGAGTATGCGCAGCAGACGCTCTGGCAGTGGGTGGGTTTGGCCCTCAGCGTGCTAGGTTTCATCGCGGCCGGCGTTCTCGCCTCTCTCGTCACCCGGAGGCTCTCAAGACATGTGCGCCCGCTGTTTCAAGTATGGCTGAAAGTCCTGGTGCCCGTCTTCGGCGTGTTGGGCTGGTTTTTCGTGGACGACTTCATCAATCGCGGCATCAACATCACGGGGTACACGTTGGTGGTCGTGACAAACATCCTCGACGGTGCTCTCTACGTGCTGGGGGCCTGGCTGGTCTATGTTCTGTTCAAGGTACTGGCCGAGACGGTCATCGCAACACCCCATGTTTCTGAGGAAGGCATAGACGCCAGTCTGTTGCGGCTGGCCGCGCGCCTGTTCGGCTTTCTGGCGGGCGCATGGGTCCTCCTTGAAGGTCTGCAGGAACTCGGGGTGCACATCGTGCCGCTGCTTGCGGGTCTGGGCGTCGGCGGCCTTGCCCTAGCCCTGGCGGCCCGACCGACCATCGAGAATATCATCGGCAGCTTCATGATCTTCGCGGACAAACCCTGCAAGATCGGCCAGCGCGTCAGCGTCATGGGGCACGTAGGCAACGTGGAGTCCATCGGTCTGCGCTCAACCAAGATCCGGCTCTTGAACGGTCATCTGACCACGATTCCCAATGAGAAGATGGCCAGTGTGGAGGTCGAGAACATTGGACGGCGGCCCCACATACGACGCGTCTCCAACATTACCATCACCTACGACACACCGCCGGAGAAGGTCAACCGGGCGGTCGAGATCGTGCGGGAGATTCTGTCCGTGCCTGAGGCAACGGATGCGGAGACGAACGATTCGCCAGGGGCGCTCGCAAAGCCCGCGGCCACAGACGGGGAAACGGAGCAGCCACCTCACCCCAACGAGGCCATCAATCAGCCCGATTATCCGCCGCGGGTGTTCTTCAACGAGTTGAATTCTGACTCACTGAACATCCTGATGGTTTACTGGTTCCACCCGCCCGAGTATTGGGACTATCTGGAGCACGCTCACTGGATCAACGTCCAGATCATGGAGCGCTTCAAGGCTGAAGGCATCGACTTCGCCTTCCCGACCCAGACGCTGCACCTGGCCGGTGACAAAAAACGCCCTCTCACAGTCGGTCAGCGATGGGAATCGGAAGGCGAGGATTTCTCACACGGCGCGGTTCTAGCCCAAGCCGCCGCCCTGGGCGCCCAGACGGTCCTGGGCAACCAGTTCCCGGCCAGCGAGTCTGCTCGACCAGAGCCGGTGGAGTTGTTCGTCGGCCCGCTGCCACAGGACGACGGAAAGCGGCCCGCCCGTGAACGGCGGTGAGTCACAATCCTGCAAGAATCCCACGGCAACACGGCATTCTTGGCTGCGAGGCTCGCTTCGCCTGCATCATACGCGATTTGGGAACGGACGGCGTTTGCGGAAGCGACGAACAAGGTGGTACTTTGGCTCCCATCCTTCACCGGCCTTCCCGCGGTCAAAGCTGAGCCAGCGGTCAGCTCCGGAATTGCGATAAGAAGCTCGCGCAGACAGAGGGTTGTTCTATGGAGAGGCTTGTACGCTATTCCAGGGTTCTGGCGATCGTCGGCGACATCCTGCAGATCCAGGTTCCGAAAGTCGGGGAAGGGAAACAGGCAGTCGCGCGCCTTGGCGACTTGGCGATCGTCGAGGAACGGGACGGCCGCAAGTCGCTGGCCCAGGTTATCAACATCGTCCGCGATGTGGTCTCGCTGCAGGTCTTCAGCGGGACCAAGGGCGTTTCCACGGCCGCCACGGTGACCTTTCTGGGTCACCCGATGCAAACGACGTACTCACCAAACATTCTCGGGCGCGTGTTCACAGGTACGGGCGAACCGAGAGATGCCGGGCCCGATCTTTCCATGGATCCGAAGGTGGATATCGGCGGTCCCACCGTGAATCCGGCCGAGCGGATCGTGCCCACTAAGATGATCCGCACCGACGTGCCGATGATCGACATCTTCAATACCCTGGTCGAGAGCCAGAAGATCCCGAT
>JASJBY010000001.1 GCA_030066245.1 Gammaproteobacteria bacterium | reverse complement strand
CGCTCTTCGCTCCACCTGTGATTCCCAGCTCTTGCCTGCCGGCGCACTGTGTTTCTCCCGAACCTGACTCTGCACATTCCGCCCCCCACGCCAGGTACGACCGCTGGTGCCACGGTGGCACGGGTGCTGTCGCCGGCAACGCTCCGGTGGGTCTCTTGGTCGCGGCACCCCTCTCGACCCTGCCTTCACCTCATTATGTACCACGACGCCATCGTCGAGCCGGCCTTGAACCAGGGCTCGACGCCAAAGTGTGAACTGGCGCACAAAAGCGACAGCTGCGGCGCCGTTGCGGGGCACGAACAGCCCTGCAGAAGGCGGATTCAAAGCCCCCGCCAAGGCTGCTTGCAGAGCCTGGCCAGGGGGCTGTTGGCAGTCTAAAGTTCCTTTCTTGTCAGCCGCTTTAGTCTCAAGAGGATGACTATGCAATGCGTACCGTGGGGTGACGCCCTTAGAAGTCCGCAGGCAGGTCCGGTGGGGAAGATGAGACTAGGATTTGCGACCACGCGCCAGACGGCATTCGGCTTCGGTCGGGTTGTTACTGGAGGTTGCAATGTCCGGTCTTGCTTCCAGGTCTCATCACCGCACCTAGCCCGCCTAAGACCGTCACCGCTCAATGGATGGCTTGTGAAATGACGCAAGGAAGCCATGCTGTTTTCTCGGTTGCCCAGTTCGGTTTCTCCGACGCCGAGCGCCGTGCGCTCGCGCGCGTCTTCAGCCTGTCAATGACCCGCAACCCTTCTTTCTCGGTCGCTGCGCCCGACCGCCAGCAGGCGGCAGACATTCTCATGGTGGACGGTGACGATGACCGTGCCGTGGCCGACTGGCGGGCATTCGCCGAATCGGCCGGCGCTACGACCGCTGCGCCGACCCTCGTCGTAGCACGCAAAGAAAGTGCCCCGGAGGGCTGCTTTTCCGCTCGCAAACCGATGATCGCGA
This sequence comes from Gammaproteobacteria bacterium, assembly GCA_030066245.1. Lineage (GTDB taxonomy): Bacteria > Pseudomonadota > Gammaproteobacteria > JAABTG01 > JAABTG01 > JASJBY01. The sequence goes on along the minus strand of JASJBY010000001.1, from coordinate 35,935 downwards.
CACGCCTGCTGGTGGCCCTTGAATTGGTGGCAACCGAGGCACTCGGTTTCTCAGCTGTTCTGGCCATCGACCCCCGGGACAACCTCACCTCAGGCGCCGGGCAGGCGAGCGCGGCGCCGGCGCGGTCCGCGGCGGGGGAACAGTCCAGCTTCAACGCGCTGGTGGTCGACGACAGTCTTCCCGTGCGGGTGCAAATGGACCTGGCCCTGAAACCTTTCGCCTCCCACGTGGATTTTGCAGAGACGGGAGACGAAGCCTTCGAGCTAATTCGGGACAACGCTTACGACATCGTCTTCCTGGACGTCATCCTTCCCGGCGCGGACGGTTATGAGATCTGCAAAGTCATCAAGTCTGATCCGAGCCGCAAAAGTACACCGGTCATCATGTTGACCAGCAATTCTTCGCCTGCGGACCGGATCAAAGGCCGGCTCGCCGGGTGCGACACCTACCTCATAAAACCGGTCCGGCACGAAGTCTTCCTGGGAGTCGTCGAACGCTATTTCAACTTGCCTGCGGGGTCTCTGCCCCAGCTGGCGAGCGGTGCTTGAGTTGAATTGAGGAGAAGGGACTATGACTAACCGCAAAGTGCTCATCGTAGACGACTCGCCCGTTGACCGGGAGAATCTTAAGAGCATCCTTTCCGGCACCGGCTGCCTGGTATTGACGGCCAGCGACGGCGCTGAATCGGTGGCGCGCGCCAAAGCGGAGAAGCCGGACGTGATCTTCATGGACGTCATCATGCCGGAGATGGACGGCTTCGAGGCCTGTCGACGCCTGCGCAAGGACGACACCACCAAAGACATCCCGATCGTCTTCGTAACCAGCAAGAATCAGAAAGCGGACCGGGTATGGGCGCAGATGCAGGGCGCCAAGGCACTGCTCTCGAAGCCGTACACCAAGGATCAAATCATCGAGCAGCTGGAGGCGCTGAGCTAGGCGCCGGCTCGCGGCCGCAGGGCACTGGCGGCGCGGATATCGCTATCGGAATGCGGTAAGGTGAACACCGACCAGACGACCGAAAGGACTGCGCAAGGTCCCTGGCTCGGCCCGACCGAGGCGCTTGGTTATTGTGACCCGGTGGAGGCGCCAGCCCGGGAGGCGGCGCCTGCAGAGGACGACGCGGTGCGCTATGGCTTCCGCGTCGGCAACCTCGGCATGCTCGTTCCGGCAAAGACGGCGAGCGAACTCATGGGCGACCTGTCGGTATACCCTGTTCCCAACACGCCACCTTGGTTCCCCGGTCTCGTCAATCTGCGTGGAAACCTGATTCCCGTTTTTGACCTGAAACGCCTGTTGATGCCTGGCGACGACAGTGCGCCGCAGCGCAAGCTGTTGGTTCTGGACAAGGAAGAGAACGCCGCCGGGATACTCGTGGACGGATTTCCGCGACCGCTGAAGCTCGCCGAGCCCATGGCCCGCACGCCGAGCTTGCCGGGCACTCTCGAAGAACATTTGGCGGCAGCGTATTTCGTTGACGACGCGGTGTGGCTTGAGATAAGGCACCGGGAACTTTTTGCTGCCATCGGCCAGCTGATGGCAAGCGGCGCCGCGAGCGGGTGATTCTTCGTGGCCAGAGCGGGGCGCTTTCGATTGGACGAATTTGTTTTCGCAACTGGGTGACTAGCAAGAGGCATGAACGGATGAAAGGAATCGGTAGTTGCAAAGAAGGGTGCCGCGGCGGGCGAGGCGCGCGCCGCTTATCCTCGGCGATTGGGCTGAGCTTGCTGGTATGTGTTCTCCTGGTCGCGCCGGCTGAGGCGGAGCCGGGCGTTACCCCGTCGACCATACGCATAGGCGGCGTCATGGATCTGGAAGGCGTCTCCCGCGGTCTCGGCCTGGGAATGAAGACCGGCATCGAAGCGGCGGTCCGCGGCCAGAGAGTCCGCGGGCGGCGCATCGAGTTCGTCACATTGAACGACTCCTATACGCCGGAAAAGTCGAAGAAAGCTACCGAGCAACTGCTCAGCCAGGGTGTCTTCGCCGTGGTGGGCAACGTGGGCACACCGACTGCGAAGGTAACGCTGCCGATCCTTGCCGAGCAGGGCGTGCCGGCGGTCGGGTTCTTCACCGGGGCCGGCATTCTTCGGCCTGGAGTGGGCGACATTATCAACTATCGGGCGAGCTACGTGCAGGAGACTGCAGCGGTCATCCGCCAGGCGATAAACGCCGGCATCAAACCGACGGAGATATGCGCTTACGTTCAGAACGACGCCTATGGCATGGCGGGTGTGGAGGGTATCAAGCGTGCCCTTGCGGGTCGTCGCGGGGTGGAGCAGATCGTGTCGACCCTGGACGACATCATGGGCCGGAAAGGGGCTCTTCCAAAGCGTAACAACCTGGGACCGGTCGGCGTCTATGTTCGCAACACTTTCACGTCCCGCGACGGCTACAACTCTCTGAAGGCCTGGGAGAGCAGGACCGGTAATCACTGTCGTCTGGTGGTCTCGGTCGGCACTTACAATGCCATTGCGCGCTTTGCTGCGTATGCAAGGCTCAAAGGGGACGACTGGATCGTCAGCGCCGTGTCTTTCACCGGCGCGGACAATTACAGAGTTACCCTGAGAGAGTTCGGTGTGACCGACAAGGTGGTGATGACCCAGGTCGTCCCGCCCCTGGACTCGGATCTGCCCATAGTGCAGGAGGCCAGAGCAGCGCTGGGTGATGACTACGGCTATGTGTCTCTGGAGGGATACATCGTCGGCAAGATGTTCCTTGCCATCATGAGTCGGGTTCAGGGGGAAGTGACGCGTAAGAACTTCCTGCGCGCCGTTCGTGGTCAGCGCTTCAATGTGGGTGGCGTCAAGCTGGACTTCACGGAGGACAACCAGGGGTCGGACCTGGTCGCGGTGACGTATCTGGCGGGTGCCGAGTACAAGACCATGACGCGTACGGACTGGCGCGGCATGGTGCAGCGGTGACAAACCGCGGAGCAGGTTCCGCCCGATTGCGACGGAACAGGGATTAACCAGAGTGAGGATAAAGCGATGTTGAGCAAACTGCGCATCGGTCACCGTCTGCTGCTGCTCATCGGTGTGCAGGCGGCGGTGCTTCTGGCCATGGGTCTGGCGGCGCTGCTTTTCCGAGGCTACGCCACCAACACGATCGTCACCCTGAACCAGCACGTTCAGGATCAGGTCAAGCTGAGCCATGTCACCGCGGCTATTCGCTCGGACATGCTCGGGACGATCAACGGCATCAACCGCGGCACCATCACCTGGAAGCAGGCCCGACAGGATCTGGCCCGCGCAAACACTGAGTTCAACAGGGCCTGGTCCGCGCTCGGCGGACAGGACCCGGCGCTGCAGAAAGGCGTGATCGGTTTTCGTCAGGTGTTCAAGGATCTGGGCGATATCCTGGCGTCGGAGAACCGGGCGCATCTTTCGCTCTACGTCCTCAACGATCTGGAGCCGAACATCGCGCCTTTCGTCAACGTCCTTGCGGAAAGGGTGAGCCGGCAACATGCCCAGTCCGAAGCTGCGTTCCAGGAGTCTGTGAACGAAGAGCAGCTCATGTTCCTGGTGGCGATTGCCATGTTCGTGGTCGGCACGCTCCTGACCGCCGGGCTCAGCTTCGTCATCTACCGCTCCATCGCGGCACCCGTTGCCAGAATCGGTTTTACCGTGCGCCAGGTGGTGGCAGGTGACCACTATGCGCGCACCGGCATTTCCGGGCGGGACGAGCTCAGCGAGCTCGCCCAGGCGTTCGACGGGCTGCTGGAAGACAAGGTGGCGAGTCTGGTAACGGCGCAGGAAGATGGCGACCGTATCAACGAATCGGTGATCAGGCTTCTGGAGGCCGTGGCGCAGCTCAGCCAAAGGGACCTGACCGTGAAGGTGCCGGTGACCGAGGACATCACCGGCCCGGTAGCCGACGCTCTCAACGTGCTCACCGACGAGACCTCCAGGGTTCTGCAGGGTGTCCGGCAGATCTCCCACAACGTGTCGGAGGCCTCGAACCGCGTGCGGTCTCAGTCTGAGAACGTCATCAAGGTGGCGGCCAACGAGCAGGCCGAGATCGACAAGACGGCCGACAAACTCGCGAGCGCTTCCGACGCCATGATGCGAATTGCCAAGCTGGCCCAGGCCTGCTACGCCGTCGCTGATAAGGCCATCAAGACGACCGGCAAGGCACACGAGACGGTGGCGAACACGGTGGTCGGTATCAGCAGCACGCGCGATACCATTCGCGAGACAGAGAAACGCATCAAACGCCTCGGTGAACGCTCGCAGGAGATCAGCGGCGTGGTCAACCTCATCAACAGCATCGCTGAGCGTACCCACATCCTCGCTCTGAACGCCAGCATGCACGCAGCCTCAGCCGGTGAAGCCGGCCGTGGCTTCGCTGTCGTCGCCGACGAGGTGCAGCGCCTCGCGGAGAATGCCCGCGAGGCGACCGCCCAGATCGCCACGCTGGTCAGCAACATCCAGACGGAGACGGCCGATACGGTCAACACCATGAACGAGGCCATTCGGCAGGTCGTCGAGGGCAGTGGCCTGGCGGAGGAGGCCGGCGAGCAGATGCAGGCGACCCGGAAGACCACTGCCGAGCTCGTGGAGATGGTCCGAACCATCGCCGCCACCTCGAAGGCCCAGGCGCAGGGCAGCACCGAGCTTCGCAAGCATGCCGGCTCCATTCAGCAGAGCTCCCGTGACACGGCCGCGCAGCTTACAGAGCAGACGCAGTACACGCTGCAGCTGGTGGATGCGGCGCAGCGCCTGATCGAATCGGTGAAAGTGTTCAAGCTGCCCGAAGCCGAATCGGACACGCAGACTTTCGAACATGCGCCCGTGCTAGACCAGGTCATTGACGTGCCCGGCGGGAACGACATAGCAATGGCCAATGCATAATCTGAACCCCAATACACGGCTACATCAGGAGGGTGTGTTAGCTGCGGTTGCTCAGCTGGAGAGTTTGCTCAGCTCAGAGCAGGGCGAAGCGCTGTCGACCGGCTATGCGGAGCAGCTCGGGGAGCTGGCGACGGCGGCCGAGACCGCCGAGCTTCATGGTTTGCAGGATGCCTGCCTGCTCATGCAGGAACGGGTCGGCGGTGTGGGCACAGTTTCGACGGAAGCCGAACGCGAGTGGCTCATCGCCTGGCCCGGGTTGGTGAGGGATTACCTGCAGCTGCCGGACGATCCCCATCAGGGGGAGGCGCTGGTCAGGCACCTGGCGGATGACCGCTGGCCTTCGCCGCTGGCCGCGGCGGATGCCGACATGCTGCGCAGCCTCCTGGCTGCGGTGGGCTCGGACTCCGAAGAGGACGACCCCCTGGCTGGCAGTGGGCTTACGGTCATCGAGGGAGAAGAGCCGGAGGCGCTGGCGCCTGTGGCACCGGCGGACGGTTCGCGGGAGGCCACGGGGTCCCTGTCGGCGTCGAGCCTGGACGCGCCCGGCCCGGCATCGGCGGAGCTCCTGGGTGTTCTCGATCAGCTCGAGGCGGTGTCCGCCGGCTCCGAGGGTGAGGAGCTGCTGGCGAGCTACACGGCCCAGCTGGGCCGGCTGGCGGCCGCCGCGGAAGCTTCTGAGCTGCACGGCCTGCAGGACGCCTGTCTGCTCCATGAGGAGCGTCTCAGCGGCTTGAGCGAGGTATCCTCTGCCGCCGAGCGCGAGCTGCTGGCGGCGTGGCCGCGCCTGGTGAGGGTTTACCTGCAGACACCCGGCGATGGCCGGGCGATTGAAGCCCTGCTGCAGCATCTCAGCGACGCGCGCTGGCCTGCGCCACTCGCGGAGGTTGACGCCGAGATGCTGCGCAGCCTGCTGGCCATGGAGCCGTCCGGAGCGGACGACGCGGATCCCCTGGCGGGAAGCGGCCTAACGGTGTTCGCGACTGACGAGGGCGCCACGGGCGAGCCAGGAAGCGCTGACTCCGCGGGGCTCGAGGCGACCGTTCCCCTGTCCGAAGCCTTGCCCGCCTCGCGAGAGCTGAACATCGCAGACCCAGTGCCCTCGCCGCTCACGACAGGCCAGGCGCTGGAGGCGTTTGCGGAGCTGACCGAGACCCAGACGGAGCTGCGGGACCTGTTGCTCGCCGAGCTGGCGCCCATGGGCAAGACCCTGGACGACGCGCTGGCCGTGGCGGCTTCTGACAGGGCGGCCCAGTCGGACCGCCGTGAGGCTATGCGGGGCTACGCCGACCATGTGCAGCGCTTCGGCGATGCGGCGGACGCGGCCGGGTTTCGCGGGCTGCAGCGCGTATGCGCGCACCTGCAGGAGAACCTTGGCCCGCTCTCGGAGAACGCATCGGTTGCCGAGCTCGAGGAAACGCAGCTGCTGGTGGCCTGGGGTGACCGGGTCGGAGGTTATCTGAAAGCTCTGGGCACGAGGCAGAGTTCCGAGGAGTTGCTCAGCCACCTGGAGGACGCCCGCTGGCCGCGACCGCTGGCCGCGGTCGAACGGTCCGAGCTTGTGGGCCTTCTGGACCGGGTGCCCCCCGGCGCGGAGGAAGAAGAGGAGCCGCCGGAGGTCGTGGTCACGGCGGAGGATGTTTCCCTGGAGATCTCCCAGCGGGTCGATCCCCAGGTGCTGGAGAGCCTTCTTCAGGAGCTGCCTGGACAGACGGAGGCATTCTCCGCCGTCATCCAGCGCATGGGCCAGGGAGTTGCCACCGTCGAGGATCTGCAGACCGCCCAGCGTGTGGCGCACACGGTAAAAGGTGCCGCCAATACGGTCGGCATCCGGGGCGTCGCGACCCTGACCCACCGTCTCGAGGATGTGCTGCTTTCCCTCGCCAAGCATGCGGTTCTGCCCAGCACGACCCTGGCCGAGTCGCTGGTGAAGGCCGCCGATTGTCTGGAGACCATGAGCGAAGCGTTGACGGGCGTGGGAGAGCCCCCGGCCGATGCCCTTGACGTGGTTCAGGAGGTTATCGACTGGCGCAATCGCATCGCGCGGGAGGGCATCGGCGCGGCTCAGCGCGGCGAACCCGCGACGGCGCTGGCCGGCAATGAGACGGACGCTGCGTCCGCTCCCCAGCCCCCCGCTCCCGCACCCCGCCCGACCACGGCTACCCTGCGCGTCCCGGCGCCCCTGGTGGACAGTATGCTGCGGCTCTCCGGTGAGACCATCATCCTGACCGGTCAGGTGCACGAGCGCGTGAATCTTGCGCTCGTTCAGGCCGGGGCCATGCGTGACCGCCTGGCCCTCACCCAGCAACTCGGTCAGGAGCTGGAGCAGTTTATCGACCTGCGAGACATTTCCGCACTCAAGGAGCAGTCGCCATCAGGGGACGTGTTCGACCCCCTGGAGTTTGACCGTTACAACGAGCTGCATACCTACAGTCGGCGCCTCATGGAGGCCACCACCGACGCCAGGGAGGCAGGGCAGATGCTGCAGGAGCACCTGGCAGCGCTCGACGCCATGCTGGTCAACCAGGAGCGGTTGAATCGCGACAGCCAGGGCGCGGTCCTGGACACCCGTATGGTGTCCGCCCAGACCATTGTGTCTCGGCTGCAGCGCGCCGTTCGACAGACCTGCCGTCTTACCGGTAAACAAGCCCAGCTGGAAGTGCAGGGCGCGGAGACGCTCGTCGACAGCGACGTGCTGAACCAGCTGGTGGACCCGTTGATGCACTTGCTCCGCAATGCCGTCGACCACGGCATCGAGGTGCCGGAAGAACGGCGCCGACTGGGCAAGCATGAATCCGGGCGCATCACTCTGGAGTTTGTGCGCGACGGCAACTACGTAGTGGTTATCTGCTGGGACGATGGGGCGGGCCTGGACCTGGAGGCCATACGGCACGTGGCTGAAGAGCGGGGCATGCTCACGTCCGAGCAGTTGGTACCGGAATCGGAGCTGCAACGCTATGTGCTGCGCCCGAACTTCTCCACGCGCGAGCACGCCACCCAGACCTCCGGTCGTGGCATTGGCATGGACGCGGTCTACACACGCGTGCTGGAGCTCAGTGGGTCCATGGACATGGAGTCCGCCGGCGGCCAGGGTCTGCGCATTGCCTTACGGCTTCCGGTCACGCTCATCTCGACCCATGCGCTGTTGGTCCAACTCGGCGAGTTTGTGGTCGGGGTCTCTGCCCGCGGTGTGCAACACATTCTGCACGCCGGAGACGGGGAGCTGCGTGACGTGGGTACGGAGCTCATGTATCAGGTGGGCGAAGATGTCTTTCCCGTGCGCCGGCTGACGTCATTGCTGGGCACATATTCCGGCTCCATCGAAGAGGACAACGATGCCGGCGCCGTGCTCATTATCCGCGGCGACGATGGGCCCAGCGCGGTGCTCGTCGAGAAAGTCCTGGACACGCGGGATCTCGTGGTGAAGAGCATGGGGCAGTATGTGCCGAAGCTGAAGGGCATGATCGGCGCAACCATTCTTGGCGACGGTAGTGTAACGCCGGTGCTGGACGTGCCGGAGCTGCTGCGCAGCCAGCTTGTCGACGAGCGGGCACTCCCGTCTGACACGGAAACACCGCAGCCCGCCCAGGCGCGGTCCGTGCTGGTAGTGGACGACTCGCTCAGCGCGCGGCGCTCGCTGGCCCAGTTCGCGGAGGACACCGGCTTTCGGGTGCTCACGGCGCGGGATGGTCTGGAAGCGGTACCCATCATCGAGGAGCAGCGACCGGACGTCTTGCTGGTCGACCTGGAAATGCCGCGCATGAACGGGCTCGAGCTGACCCGCCACGTAAGGGCCAGGGAGACCACGGCCTCCCTGCCGGTCATCATGGTCACCTCCCGTTCCACCGGCAAGCACCGCAGGGAGGCCGAGGCGGCCGGCGTAGATGTCTACCTCACCAAGCCGTTCTCCGAGGATGAGCTTCTCAAGCACCTGGCCGACCTGGGAGGCGCACGATGAGCGCCTCGTCCGCGATCCGGCCGGTCAAATCGATCCAAGGCCGCTATGTCGTGCTGACCTTTGCGGGCATGCCCCTGGTGTTGCCGGATACCGACGTTTACACGCTGGAGCCTTCCTCGGACGTGCAGCCAGGCGGAGAAGCAGACGGCGTCGCCGGCTGGATACAGGCCGACGGCCGGCGCTGGCCCGTGGTTTGCCTTGACCAGAACCTTGGCATGACGACTCTGGTGCCGGCGGAGCGCCGTGTCTGTGTGCTGCTCCATCACGAGGCCGGCTACGCCGGTGTTCTGTGTGAGGCGGTGACGACGCTGGAGGCGGAATCCTGTCGGAGCCTGTCACTGCCGCCTGTGCTCAGCACGCCCGGCTCACCGGTGCGGGGCTTGGTGCAGCAGGAGGGCTTTCTCGGTTGCTTGACCTCGAGTGCTGCTCTACTCGGCTCGCTGTCTTCGCAGGTGGGTCTCAGCCCGCCGTCGCCGCCGGAATCCCGGCCCGGCAGTGAGGTTCACCCGTGAGCGGGCAGGGCGCGTGGCTGCTCGAATTCGGCTCGGGACAGACGGGCGTCATCGGCGAGCGGCAGCTGTTGCATCTGCTCCCCGCACCGTTGTCGCTGCACGAGGTGCCGGCCAGCCCCTTTTTCTGCAGGCATGTGGTCATCTGGGAACAGGAGCCTGTGCCGGTGATGGCACTCTCGGCTTGGCTGGAGGGCCGGCCGAGCCGCGACGAGCCGACAGTGGTGGCGGTCGCCGCTTTCTTCGACACTCGGGCCGGTGAGAACCGGTACGGGGCGCTGCGGCTCAGCGCCATTCCGCGCCGGATCGTCGTTTCCGACGAGCAGGCATGCGAGCTGCCCCCGGACATGGCCGAATGGCGGGAGATAGCGCTCTCTTGCGTCGGACACCAGTCCAGGGCGTTGCCGATAGTGAATCTGGCGCATGTCTTCTCGGGCGGCTTGTCGCGGCGCGGGACAGCGTCGAGTTTCGCCGAAGCTCTTCCTATGGAGGCGAAAGCGGACATTCCCTCACTCTAAGACGACAAACCGGGCAGGTAGACGCAAGGTCGCAATATGACTACCCAGGTCTCAGGGGGGACACACAGGTCGCCTGGCCACGCTTCCAGCCATGGCATGCTAAGGCGCGTTCTGGTCATTGACGATTCTGAGGAGTTCGGGCGACTCGCGGGCTATTTCCTTCGCCAGGAATGGCCAAAGGTGGAAGTGCACTGGCACCGTCCGGCGAGCAAAGGAAAGCCGGGTGCCCATTTCCACTGGAGCGAGTACGACCTGCTCATCATCGACTATCGGCTTGGCCTGGAGGGCGAAGACGGTCTGCAGTGGCTGGAGGAACTCAGGGAGCAGCCGGACCTACCCCCCGCGCTGGTCTTGACTGACGAAGGTGACGAGGCGCTAGCCGTGCGCGCCATGAAGCTGGGCGCCGCCGGCTACATGCGCAAGGACAGTCTGTCCTCCAAGACCTTGAACGGAGCCATCCAGGAGATGCTGCAGGCCATGCAGCGCCATTCCCCACCGCCGCCAACGGTCGACCATTCCGGCACGGACAGCCGAGAGCAAACCGGTATGACGCGCGCGCACCTGCGTCGGGCGCTGAAAGCCAGCGGGGTGGCGCTGCGCGAAGACCCGGGCACCCAGTCCGGTACCGAAGGCAGTCGTCTGCGCGTGCCCGGATACCGGATCATATCGCGAGTCGGCGAGGGCGGCTCGGCCACGGTGTTCCTCGCAGAGCGCATGGAAGACCAGCTTACCGTGGTGTTGAAGGTCGTTTTCACCGCCGCCTGCAAGCGCGACCCGAACCTGCTCAGGCGGTTCATGCAGGAATACGAACTGATCGAGGAGATACAGCACAAGAACGTTGTGCGTATCCACGAGCGTGCATTCGCGAAAGAGTACGCCTACATCGCCATGGAGCATTTTCCGGGCGGAGATCTGAAACAGCGCATCGCCCGGGGCGTGTCGGCCGAGAGCAGTCTGTACTATCTGCGCCAGATCTGTGAAGGATTGATGGCCGCGCACCTGCAAGACGTGGTGCATCGTGACCTGAAGCCGGGCAACATCCTGTTTCGGGGAGACGACACCCTGGCGATCACCGATTTCGGCATTGCTAAGACCCTGGACGAAGAGCGCAGTTTTACCCGGGATGACGTGATTCTGGGAACTCCTTACTACCTGAGCCCGGAGCAGGTCAGAGACGGTCAGATTGACCAGCGCAGCGATCTCTACAGCCTCGGCGTGGTGCTATACGAAATGCTGACGGGCCAGAAGCCCTTCCAAGGCGATAACGTGGCAATGCTCATTGATGCGCATCTGCATGCGCCCATCCCCAAACTGGAGCAAGACCTGGCCGCCTTTCAGCCATTCATCGAGGGCTTGCTGGCGAAAGATCCGGACGAACGCTTCCAGAGCGCCGAGGAGGTGCTGGCGGCGATCGATTGGGTCCGCCCCCTCTGACCGGAGGTCGCGCTGAGACCGCGGCGCGGTAAAACCGTTTGAGAACAAAAAAGGCCGACGCGGGGGACCCAGCGTCGGCTTTTTTGCTGTTCGGGGCTAGCCGCCCTTCAGACGCTTGGCAGCAAGCAGCATGCTTCTGCGCATCAGTTCGAAGGAGATGGCGAGCTCGCCGATCTCGTCGTCACGCAGATTCTCTTTATCGAACACCGCGTCGAAATCACCGTGACTCACCGCGTAGGCGTGGGCGGTGATTGCCGAGAGCGGATTGATGATGGAGCGCCTGACCAGCAGGTTGACCAAGACCAGCACCAGCGCGAACAACAGGGACAGGGTGATAATGACGGCGATGCTTCGCTGTACCACCAGCGAATTGACGTCCGCCAGCGGGACCCCGACCACCGTCGCACCCACCACATCACCCATGGTGTAGTGGTAGCCGCTGGTGGTGCCGTAGGGCTCCGTGATCTCGCTGGGGGCTTCGGCAGGATCCCCGTGGCATCGCATACAGCCTTTCTTCACTTTGGCAGGGGCGGCGGAGACCAGGTAAAGCTTGCCCTTGACGGTGCCGGTCTCGACGATGCGCTTCAATTCGCCGTCTGCTCGGAACCGGCTGAGGAGCTGAGTTTCCAGGGGCTCCGGCAGATTCTTCAGATTCAGCGGGTTATCGGAAGCGATTTTGATGTAGTAATCCGGCTGTTCACGCAGGAACTTGCCGGCAATGGTGTTCGCCATCACAGTTGAAGAAATGGTCGGCCCAAAAAACTCTCCCTTCGGCATGAAGTACGGCCTTGTTTCTTCCCGCACGACGTTGCGTGCGGCGCGAATCATATCCACCAGCAGGGTCAGCTCCCTGTCGGCCTGGGACAGCACCTGTTGCTTGGTCAGAAAGTAAGTCGCGGGGATACTCACCAGGACGCTGATGATATAGAACAGCAGCAGTGCCCTGTTGAAGCGACCGCGGACGCTGGATGATCGTTTGACTTTCCCTGCTGAGGACTCAGCCATTGCCATGGTCTCCTTATCAACCCAGGATCGACGCCCTGGTAGGCCGTAGAAAACGTCTCAGGCGCGGACTGTGGCCCGGTGACCGGCAGCGACGCTTGTGCCGCTCTCCGCCTCGCGGGTGCCAGGCGCAGGGGGCTTTTAGTGGCCGCGGGTTGCAGTCCCGTCAACTTAGTCTAATCGGCGCAAACGGTCCCGCCTTTAACGAATGGGGCGCAAAGTCGCCACTCACCGGGGCCGTACCCGTGTGCGGAGCCGCAAGGACCGGCTCCCGCCGTGACATCCAGCCACAGGCGATGGGTTGCGGAGGTTTGCTGGGATGCTATTTTTTAGATAACCAAAGGGACGTTTGCACTGAGGGACATTCCCGCCATATAGCGCCTTTGAAAACCATCTAGGCGGTGACTCCTGCCGGCGATGGTTTGGCGCGTATATTTCTGAGCCACAAGGACAGGGACACACCATGAGCAAGTCAGACTTCGCCAAAGGCGCTCTAAGCGATACGGCGCTGGACGGCGAGGCGGCCAGCCTTATAGACCGGGCAGTCAGCAGTCTGGACCAAAAAGAGGTAGCCGGCCTGGATTTCAAGGGCGCCATAGATGCGCATATGAAATGGAAAGGCAGGCTGAACCGCTACTGTGCCGGAACCAGCAGCGAGGCTCTAGACGCGGGGGTCGTGGCCCAGGATGACCAGTGCGTGCTGGGCAAGTGGATCTACGGCGAGGGGCTGGCGAGCTACGGCGGTGAGCAGCTGTTCAAGGAGCTGAAAGCCGTGCACGCGCGTTTTCACGCATCGGCCGGGCAGATAGTTGCCGAGGTGGATAAAGGCAACCCGGCGCTTGCCCAGGATCTGCTCAACAAAGGCGACTACCCAAAGCTATCGCGCGACATTACGCACCTGCTGGCGCAGCTGTTCGTGCGATTCAAGGGTAGATAATCCCTGTCTCCGGGACCAGGGTGATGCTAGACCGTCTCCCGAATGGGCGGTCGCAGAGCCGCTACCCGGGCTTTGCGCCTGAGCCTGGGTGCCAGTACACGTGTGGTCGACGCACCACCAATGCGACGCGCTCCCGCAAAAAACCCGAGAATCAGGGAGACCAAGACAAACCACATCCCGAGCAAAGCGAGCATTACCGTAGAATCCATCCTGCACGCTCCTTGTAAGTTCTCCTGAACTTAGTGGCGGAGCATACGTGTTCTGAATTCGAAGTCAAGCGGCAGCTCGTACCTTGTTCCCGGGCCTAAGCGTGACTGTTCAAGCGCCGTTCAAACAGCATCGGTCTCAATCTTGGCAGATCGCTCTGCAAGAAACGGGCATCTGGCGAGAACAGATCCAGGTCATCAAGTGCCGAAAGGGGCACCAGACGTGCGTCGTCTATTTCCGGTGACCTGGGTCTGAAGCTGCGGCTGGCGATATCCTCCCGTAGTTTTGCGAATCCACCTTCGGGCCTGCACAGAAAGTAGAAATCCAGCCGATCAGGTCCCGGTTCCTCCGCCACGTAGGGCACCGCGTCGATACGCAGGAACTCGATTGCGGCGATGCTGAGCCCGAGCTCTTCCCACACCTCCCGTCGCAGTGTGGCCTCTACAACGTCATCTGGCGACGGTCCACTTCCCGCGGCGGTGGCATTACCGGGGATAGACTCCAGGGAGCCCCCGGGGAGGCCCCAGGAGCCCCGTCGACGGTAGCTGTGCCGAACCAGCAGCACTTCGGGCGGCGTCGCGTCCGCGTCCACCATGACCGCTACGGCGCCCACCACCCAGCTGCGCGCGAACTGTCCCTTGAGAAACCCCGCTAAACGAGGCGGGAATAAGCGCCATACCCGCAGCGACCAACGGTGAACGCGGCGGTGTTTCTCTATCCAGCGGGCCAGCCACGTTAGCACCTTACGCCCTCCTCACCCCTAGCGCGCATTTTCTCACCAGGCGGACCCGGTTTCCACGTAAATGTTTCGATGTTCAAAGCCTTGGCATCTTTCTTGTCCACTGTCTCGTTTGCCGGTTGTCCGAATCCCCGTGAGAAATGCGCGCTAGCGTGAACCTGTCCGACCGGGCAACGCAGGCGTATGAAAACGTCGAGGAGCGGAGCAACTGGCGGGACGGGTGGAGTCGAGCCGATGGGTCGCCGGCCATCGCGCAGCGCTCTCTAGGGCTTTGCGAGCTGTCTGCGGCGCCAGGAAGGACGGAGGAAGGCGACACCGACCCCCGACGGTGAACGACGCACGACGACGGCGGCGCGCCGCCAGATGCGGACCACCCGATTGCTTCGCGGCGTGATCAGCACCAGTTCTATTACCCGGCTCTCGGGGACGCCTACTGGAAACAGACGGATGAACGCGCCAGAGCGACTCAAATCGACCAGTTCGCCACGCACAGGCACCTGCTGGGTCAGGCGGAGCCTGGCCTCGTACGCAGCGTTGATCCGAGGGTGGCTTCGCCGATCCCGTGCGTTGCGCAGCAGATGGGCCACAGCTAGACCTCAATGCCCACTGCGGTCGCCGTGCCGCGCACAAACGCCTGCCGCTGCCCGTTTTCAAGCCCGGCGCGAAGGCCGGAACGCTGGCCGATCATGCTGTCCGCAAGCCCTTGCCCGGCGGAGCAGGCTTCCTTCGCTCGCGCAGCAGGCCCAGGAGCCTGACTGCTTCCTGACAACTTTCGTAAGGCCCCAGGACGATGCTGTCGTCGGTGGTGAGATACCAGTCGTTGGAATCGGGCACAGCAAATACATGACCGGTTCCGGGGGATCTGTTGTTCGTACAGCGCTTGTTTTCCATGGTGCTGGGTTCATCTGTCTGCATGCCTTGCCCTGGCGGTCACCTGAACCCGCTACGGGTAGACTGGGCCAGTGAAACTAGCGGCTGGCGGAATATCAGTAAACGCGCCAGCCGCCCGCCTCGGGCCATGTGTATGCGACCACCAGTTCCTCCTCCGGCTGAGCTCCAGGGCTGTCGGGCTGGAATGGTCTGCGTTGGGGATCGCGGCGTTGCGTCCTTGGCCCCGCCGGCGATTCGGGCAGGCGTCGATGCCGATCTGCCGATCTCGTTCTGTTATTCGACATGGGCGCCTCCCACAAGGTGCCTCATTGGTTCCCACGGTGTGCTTTCACCGTCGGCGATGCGGTTTCCGTGCCAAACGCACCTTGTTGTTTCTGTTCAACGGCTTAGGAAGCCCGGCTGGGTCCCGGTGTAAAGCTGGCCTACACTCGGGAGGCCTTATTCACGGTTTTGTGACCCATTCACTGTAAAGAATTCCGACACATTCGCCGCGCTGCGCCATCCAGTCGGCGCCAATGTGTAAGGAATTCCGACACTGCGACCGGCGGCTAGCCTCCGTTTCTGGCGATTTCGTGTTCGTGTGGGCGACGGCTGCAGCTGGGCCGCAGCCGGTCACCCCGGATAACCAAACAGCACTACTCCCTGGGCAGCCTCAGCTGCTGACCGACCTGGAGAACGTTGGCGTCGGGAATGTCTTGCCGGTTGGCTTCGTAGATGGCCGCCCAGCGGTAGCCGTTGCCATAGACGCGCTCCGCTATGGTCCAGAGTGAGTCTCCGAAGCGCACCGTGTAGGCATAGGTCGCGGTCTGGGTCCGTGCGGTGGACGCCTTAAGCCCCATGGCCGAGGCTTCATCGCCGGGCTTGACCACTACCGTTGTCGACACCTCCTCCTTGAGTACAGAGATGTAATTGTCGCCCGGCGCGTCCCTAGGCGGAGGCGCGCTGATCACCACGCTCTTTAGCTCCTCGCGACGCTGGGTGGCGGCCGGCGCCGGAGGCTTCGCTGGTGGGTCATCCACCTTCTCGGGTTCGGGTTTGGCCAGGGCCTCCGAGACGATGCTTCTTATGGCATTGAATCGACCTGGTCCGGTCGCCGGTTCCGGGGTTGGGGTTGCCGGAGCGCTATCTGACATCTTCGCAGCTGGCTGCGAGGAAGTCGGATCTGATCGGGCTGCCTCTTGGTTCAGCGACTCCAGGTATTCCTGTTGCTCGCTGTCTGCGGCCATGTCGACCTGGACAAGCCGCTCCGGGACGGTGCGCGGATGCAGGGAGTGGTGAGGGTTCGGTGCGGGGTTTCCCGTGCCAGCCAGCACCAGCCGTGTCAGCAGCATACCGCACAGGGCGATCGCAATAGTGTGTCTTTTCATAGAAAGTTCCTGTAAATGGCAGTCGTGAAACAGGTTTCATTGCTCGGGCACGACGGTGGTCAGCCCGAGCAGCTGCCAGACCTGCATGCCGCCTCGGTAATAGTAGAGCTTCTCCGGTGGGTAGCCGAGGGATATGAGGTTCTTGATGGCGCGAGGGGACTGGTCGCACCACGGGCCGTTGCAAAACAGCAGCAGCTCGAGCGCGCGCCGGAAATCCCATTCACCGTTCTCCTCCACGGCATCCAGGGCTCGAAGCATCTTCGCCGTGAATGGATTGTCCGGCCCTGCGACCAGGATGGTCCAGGGGACGTTCACGGCGCCGGGGATGGTGCCTCGCTGATACCATTCCGGCAGCCGGGCATCCACCAGAAGCCCCCGGTTCGTGCGCACCTTCTTGACCAGGAAATCCAGAAGCTCCAACTCACCAACTGTCTCCACGCCGATCGCTGCGTGCATGGGAGCAATGCAGAACGGCGGGCAGGGCCTGGACGTCTTTGCGAAGCTGTTGTCGAGCCGGTTGCTCGTATCCTGAATGCGCTGGATGCGCACACGCTTGCCCTCGATCTCCACGTCTAGAAAGGGGAGCTGGTCGGCAAGATTAACCTCCAGGGCCCACGCGCACGGGACCGCCATGAGCAGCCCGGTTAAAGCCCCGCCAAGACGGGCTAGCAAGGGGTTTCGTGTCGGCATGAATGTTCTCCTCGATCGAGTGTTATCTTCTGGCACCGGCAAATCGAATCTTTGGTTTGGTCTGGTTGCGAACAGCGCGCGTGTTTCCCGGCCTTTTATTGTGTGGGTCCGGGATCCTCGAGACCCGCAAAGTCTGCAAAGGGAACCGCTTCGCCGAAATTGGCCAGGGCGGCACGCGCTGCTCTGTCCTCGGCGTCAATGACGAGGACCTTGTTGACTTGGCTGCGCGCGCCCTCCAGGTCTCCCTGGGCGACCGCCGCTCGGGCGAAGCCCATCAGCTTATCCTTGATTTTCTCGATGCCGGCGAGGGCTTCTGGGTCATGGGGTTCCGCGCGCAGCACCTTGCGATATAGGGCCAACGCGTTGTCGAACCGCGGCGCCATCAGGCGGTCCGCGCGGACGTGCTCGTCGGCTCGCGCCAGCAGCTCCGTGATCTCCGCCGCCGCCGCTTCTGCTTCGTCGATCTGCAGGAGTCCCAAAGCCGGAGGCGCGGGCCCTGTCCCCCCTGCCAGGCCAGTGCGCGGCCCCGGCGCGAGGCCGCCGTACATATAGCCTTCGACGCCACGGGGGGTTCGAATCCGGTACCAGTTGCTACCGGGTACGTGTCCGGTGACCACCACGTCGCTGCCTTTCTGGAGCATAAGGCGCAAACGGGCGCTTACCGACGGCCGCTCCCGCACCTTTGCGGCCGTGAGCAGGCGATAGCTTGTCGAGCCCGGGGCCGGCGGGTCATCCGGTGTCTCAGCGTTGGGCGTCGCTGTGCGAAGGGTTTCCGGAGGCACGTCCAGCCCAGCGGCTGCCCTCTCGTCAATCGAGGCGGTCGCCGGCGAGCCGGGAGCGACGTTCAGTGCTGTGGGGCGCCCGGTCGGCGCCCTATGCGCCTGTGTCGCCGCTGCTGGCGGGAGTGGCTTCTGCGGCGCCTCTTCTGGCGCGGGGCTGGTAATTGGCGCAAGCATGGTGGACGCGTGCGCACGGAGCGTGCGCAACAGCTCCTGGAGGCGGTCACTCGAGAGCTCGGCAGCCCTGTCCAGCGTGGCGAGCAGGGGCTCCAACTGGTGCAGGCGATGCTGGTGGCTAGACAAGAGCCAACCGGCCAGCACGACGCTCCCCACTAGCGTCAGTGCAACCACCAGCCGCCGTGTTCCCAGTGACCTGTGCGGGCGCTCGCGGGGCGCTGGCTTCATCCTATTCGCTGACCCGGCGGGGCTCTGACGCAACGCACTCAGGGGCCCCAGGTCCGCGGTTGTCGGCGCTGTCGTGGGCCTGGGGTCGGGATCGTCCAGAGTGAGATCCTCTGTCTCGTCGTGATCCAGAAGCGGCGAGTCCTGCCCCGGCCAGGCTGATGCGAGCGTTTGCGTAGGGTCCTGTTGGGTACGGCCAACTTCAGGAAGAAGCGCCGCCGCGAGCTGGGCCTCGGCGCCAGGCAGGGCGCCGATCCGACCGGACGAGCCTACAACGTCCGTCAGCAGAGGGACGCCAGGCTCGTCGTCGTCAGGCCCTTGCGGGGCGCCGCCCTGCTTGTCGGCCGCGGTGCGGCCAAGGTTGATGGGCTCATCGGAGAGCAGAGCGTCCTGGGCGGCGCGCTCCACAAGCTCGGCCGTGATCTGCGGCGTCGACTCCAGCGTGGCAATGAACAGAGCAATGTCGGCAAGCTGGTTGATGCGGGCCGGCAATCCGTCCGCGTAGAAAGCTATACGCTCGACCGCCTCCGTGGAGAATGGGCTTGCTTGGGTACAGCCGGCTGCACGCAGGCGGAGCTCGATGAAGGCAGCGGTTTCGTCTCGGTCCAGGGCAGCCAACTGGTACCGGTACCCGATGCAGCCGGCGAGCGGCTGGAAGATCTCCTCGGACAGCCGGGCCTCCAGCACGGGCTCGCCGCCGACCACCACGGCCAGAGGGGCGCGCCTCTCTGCCACCGGCGCCGACAGCGCCAGGAACGTGTTCAAGACGTCATCGGTGAGCGCATGTCCTTCGTCTGCGAGTATCGCCACCGGTCGAGAGGATTCGGGATGGCGTGACGGATCTGCGAGCGCCTCCAGTTTGGCGGCGCGCCCAGCGCCGAGTGCGTCGTGCAGTCCGAGCCGCTGCAGGCACGCGTCGAGAAGGGTGTCCGCCGTGGCGGCCGGACTCGGGAAGAACACCGTAAGCGCCTCCGCCGCATCCAGCTGCGTTCTCAGCTCGCGAAGCAGCGTGGTCTTGCCGGAGCCGGCCTGGCCGGTGATCAGAACCAACCCGTCGGGCGCGGAAATTCTGGCGAACAGTTCCTGGAAGCTCGCCTCTTGACCAGGGCGGACGTAGAAGAACCGGCTGTCATAGCCGGGTCCGAACGGGTGTTCTCGGCAGCCGAAGCTGTTTGCTGACATAGGGCAGTGCGGTCAGAAAAAGCCAGTATTCCTGCGTTACCGACACATCCTTCGTCCGCCAGGAGCAGGCACGCCGCCCGAGCGCGAGCGGCAGTCAATCTGTTGAAATAGCAAGAATCATGCATATATATATGAAACATAGGCTTACGCGCAATAGCGGACAAAGTTGAAGACAAATTGTAAAGAATACCGACACTTGCCGGTGCTGCTCCGTCTGGAGCGCATAAAGGCCACGGGAAAATCGGACATAGACAACCGGTGCCGGCACCGGGCGCGCAGAGTCGCGCGCCGAGGTCGGCCCTCTAGGCGGGGAGACCCTCAGCATGCGTAGCGACAAACTCACCACGAAATTCCAGCTGGCTCTGGCCGACGCCCAAAGTCTCGCCGTGGGTCGCGACCACCAGTACATCGAGCCGGTTCACCTGGTGACGGCGCTCCTTGATCAGGATGGCGGGACCGCCCGGCCGCTGCTCACCCGGGCTGGCGTGAACATCCATCAGCTGCGCCTCAAGCTCATGGAGATTCTCGACCGCATACCTCAAGTCCAGGGTGCCGCCGGTGATATCCACGTCTCCAATGACCTGGCGCGACTGCTCAACGTCACCGACAAGCTGGCCCAGGAGAGGTCCGACCAGTACATCTCCAGCGAGCTCTTTCTGCTCGCCGCCGTCGAGGACAGGGGGCCGCTGGGCGACGTGCTGCGCGCGGCCGGAGCCGACAAGGCTGCGGTCAGCCGGGCAGTGGAGGACGTCCGCGGCGGCCAGCAGGTCAACGACCCTGAGGCCGAGGACCAGAGGCAGGCGCTGGAGAAGTACACCATCGACCTCACGGAGCGGGCGGAACGCGGCAAGCTCGACCCTGTGGTGGGCCGGGACGACGAGATCCGGCGCACCGTCCAGGTGCTGCAGAGGCGCACCAAGAACAACCCAGTCCTGATAGGCGAGCCGGGTGTCGGCAAGACTGCGATCGTCGAGGGGCTCGCCCAGCGCATCATCAACAAGGAAGTCCCCGAAGGTCTGAAGGGTAAGCGCCTGCTGGCGCTGGACATGGGCGCGCTCATCGCCGGTGCCAAGTTCCGTGGCGAGTTCGAGGAGCGTCTCAAGGCGGTGCTCAATGATCTCGCCAAGCAGGAAGGACAGATCATCCTGTTCATCGACGAAATACACACCATGGTGGGTGCCGGCAAGGCCGAGGGCGCGATGGACGCCGGAAACATGCTCAAGCCGGCGCTTGCCCGCGGTGAGCTGCACTGCGTGGGCGCCACCACCCTGGACGAGTACCGCAAGCACATCGAGAAGGACGCGGCCCTGGAGCGGCGCTTTCAAAAGGTGCTGGTGGAGGAGCCGGGCGTCGAGGACACCATAGCCATTCTGAGAGGCCTCAAGGAACGCTACGAGATTCACCACGGCGTCGAAATCACCGACCCGGCCATCGTTGCCGCGGCAATGCTCTCGCAGCGCTACATCACGGACCGCCAGCTTCCGGACAAGGCCATCGACCTGGTGGACGAGGCGGCAAGCCGGATCCGCATGGAGATCGACTCCATGCCGGAGGAAATGGACCGTCTCGACCGACGCATCATCCAGCTGAAAATCGAGCGCGAAGCGTTGAAGAAGGAGGTGGACGAAGCCTCGAAACAGCGGCGCCAGGATCTGGAGTCAGAGTTGGGTCGGCTGGAGCGGGAATATGCGGACCTGGAGGAAGTATGGAAAGCCGAGAAGGCGAGCCTGCAGGGCACGGCGCAGGTGAAGGAGACCCTGGAAAGGGCCCGTCTGGAGCTGGAAACCGCACGCCGCGCGGGCGATCTGGCGCGCATGTCGGAGCTGCAGTACGGCCGCATCCCCGAGCTGGAAAAGCAGCTGGCCGCAGCCGCCGCTGCGGAATCGGCCGAGAAAACATTGCTGCGGGACAAGGTGACCGGTGAGGAGGTCGCGGAGGTCGTTTCAAAATGGACGGGCATACCCGTGGCCAAAATGCTGGAGGGCGAGCGCGAGAAGCTGCTGCACCTGGAGCAGGAGCTCGGCAAGCGCGTGGTGGGCCAGGAAGAGGCCATCCGCGCCGTGAGCGACGCCATTCGCAGGTCAAGGGCGGGGTTGGCCGATCCAAATCGCCCCAACGGCTCCTTCCTGTTTCTCGGACCGACCGGCGTGGGCAAGACCGAGCTGTGCAAGACCCTGGCCGCTTTTCTGTTCGACACCGAGGAAGCGATGATTCGCCTGGATATGTCGGAGTTCATGGAGAAGCACTCTGTGGCGCGACTGATTGGCGCGCCGCCCGGCTATGTGGGCTACGAGGAGGGCGGCTACCTGACGGAAGCCGTGCGTCGGCGACCCTACTCCGTGCTCCTGCTGGACGAGGTGGAGAAGGCCCACGCGGACGTGTTCAACGTGCTGCTGCAGGTGCTCGACGATGGCCGGCTTACCGATGGGCAGGGACGCACAGTGGACTTTCGGAATACCGTCATCGTCATGACCTCCAACCTGGGCTCGCAGATCATCCAGGAGATGGCGGGTGAGGAGCGATATGAACAGATGAAGAGCGCCGTGCTCGAGATCGTGGCCGGTCATTTCCGACCCGAGTTTATCAATCGAGTCGACGACGTGATCGTTTTCCATCCCCTGGATAAAAGCCAGATCCGGCGCATCGCGGGACTGCAGGTGGACATACTGGCAGGGCGTCTCGGCGAGCACGGGATGCAGCTGGAGCTCACCCGCGAGGCCCTCGAGCTGCTGGGCAACGTGGGTTACGATGCGGTGTATGGCGCACGGCCGTTGAAGCGTGCCATCCAGCAGCACCTGGAGAACCCGTTGGCCCAGGAAATCCTCGCAGGCCGCTTCGCCGCGGGCGATACCATCCACGGAGAGGCGGAGGGCGGTCAGCTGTTGTTCACTGCCACTCGGGATGCCGTCGCCGGCGTCTCGTAAACCGCTTGCGGCCGTCAGAAAAAGAACCCCGCTGGGTGCGGGGTTCGAACCGGAAAAGCCAAGTCGGCGGCTGAGAGCCTCTTAAGCGGTTACCGGTACAGGTCGATAAAGCGCGCGTCGATGCGCTGTGGAAGCACGCGTTTCGTGACCGGCAGCCCCTGGAAGTATGCCCAGCCGTCCAGGTCGTCCGCATCGATCTTCTCTTTCCCGTCCTCTTTGAATTTCAGCTCATCGTCGTTGTCCAGATCGAGCATTTCGAAAGGCTGCAGCGGCGCCCCCGTCGACTTGTCGTAGGCGTACTTCGCTTTGCCCTCGTAGCCGTGCCAGATATTGTAGACCTTGTTGTATCCGCCCAGCTGAACCAGTGCATTGGCCGCCTGGACGCTGCGATATCCCGTCTTGCACAGCAGATACAAGGGTCTGTTCTTGTCGGGAAACACGGATTCCACATACTCGACGAAATGATTGATCTGCAGAATGATACCGCGCTTGGGCGCAGCGGCACCGAAGCCCACATTCTTGACGCCCTCGCTGCCCTCGGCGCTCGCGGAAACGTCGTAGCCGATGAAATCAAGTTTGTCGGGCTTGCTCCGAACGCGGGGGAACGGCATGCTGTAAGCCCCGGGTGGGTGTCCATCCAGGTGCTCCTGGACCGTACGCACGTCGATAATCACCGGAGCGGGCAAGCGATCCTTGTGCCGTCTCAAATGTTTCAGAATGGGGAAGCGTTCACCACTGGTCATGAGATAAGCCTTGGCGGCGCTGACGTCGGCGTTGTACTCCCGCGGCAGGTTGTAACGATTTCCGGTCATCTCGGCAGCCGCAGGTGTCGCGAAGGCGATGCCCAACAGGGTGAGACCGGTCAAGGCCGAAGCAGAAGCGTATCGTGACATCATGGGGGATACCTCCATGTCAGTTGCTGTTTTCCAACCCCTTCCGGCGATGTTCTAGGCGCATCACTACAAAGGCCCCGTTTCGGGGCTGGAAGGGCGACGCAGCTCCAAAGCAGAAAACTTACGCGCGCAGATTTGCTTCCAGAACTCGGCTCGTCGTAGCCAGCTACGGCAAGCTATCCCAAGGGTAGCAAACGGCGACCTGCATTCTTGCCCCAGGAAGCAGCAATGGCGCCGGTTTTCTGTGACGGATCTCTCAAAACGGGAAAATGCCGGGCTGCGGGCTCAGATCGCATCTAAGCCATGGATTCGACCTTATGCGGACATCGTAATTTTTTGTGCTTGTAGACTCTGGCTCGATGGGTGCGACCGCGATGCGCTCGTACCGGAATGCAAGGTCTAGCGTGGGGTCGTAGTGTCGGTTCACCCGGTTATGGCACTTGCTTCTGGGCTCGACAGCGTGGCTATCGCGCGCGACCGCGTGACCGCACTTTAGCCTTCCGGGGCCTGGCGAACACCTGCTCTGCGGGCAGCGGTTCCCCGACCAGATGTCCCTGGGCGTAATCCACACCATAGTCTCGCAGCAAAGCGAAAACGTCTTCGGTCTCCACGTACTCGGCCACGGTCTTCTTCCCGAACCCCTTCGCGACTCTCGCGAGCGCCTCCACCAGGATCTGATCATCCTTGTTGGTTGCCAGCTCGCGAATGAACGCACCGTCGATCTTGACGTAGTCTGCGGGCAGTTGCTTGAGATAGTTGAAGGAGCCGAAACCCACGCCGAAATCGTCGATCGCGAATCGGCAACCCATGGCTTTGATCGCGCTCATGTAGTCACGGGTTGCATCGAAGTCGGCAACCGCAAGGCGCTCTGTTATCTCGAGGATGAGGCTGGTCGGATTCACTTCGTGCTCGGCGAGGATGTCGCTCAATTCTGTCAGCAGTTCATTGTCGGCAATGGCGTGGGGTGACAGGTTCACCGAGATGTGCATGACCTGTCCGTCGCGTGCGGAGCTGCCAAGCTGGGATACGGCTTTGCGCACGATCAGCTTGTCGATCTCCCGTATCAGGCCTTCGCTCTCGGCGATCTCAATAAACGCATTCGGGCCGATGATCCGTCCGTCTTCTTCCTGGAGCCGGACCAGCGCTTCGTAATGGGAGACGGTGCCATCTTTCACCTGCATGATCGGTTGGTAATAGAGAACAAAGTCCTCTTCGGCAATCGCCTTCTCGATCCTCGCGCGCCAGTAGACCCGCTCCTGCATGTCCTGGCGAAGCTGCACCTCGTCTTCTTCGGTGAAAACATGATAACGAGGGCCGTTCTTTTTCTTCGCCTTGTTCACGGCGAGGTCCGCATTGGTCAGTAGCTCGCTGGACTTGGTGCCGGAATTGGGAAACATGACTATGCCGACGCTCGCGGAGATCATCGGGCGTTTGTCGCTGTCATGCAGTGTGGCCATACCGATCGCGGTCATGACTTTCTGAGCGATTTGCGAGGCGCTCTGGGTGCTTGCGCGTCGTAGCACCACCGCGAACTCATCGCCGCCGATTCGGCCCACCGTATCCTTGTCGCGCAGGGTCGAGCGCAGAGTGGTGGCGACCGCCTGGAGCAGGCTGTCTCCGTGCAGCTGTCCTCTGCTGTCGTTGACGTCTTTGAAGTGATTGATGTCGATCAGCAGCAGCGCCCCCGTATGCTTCAGCTGCCTGGCCGTCAGGATGGCCTCGTCCAGCGCTCGCTGAATGCGGGTTCTGTTGCAAAGGCCTGTGAGGGGGTCGTGCTCAGCCAGCCAGGCAAGACGGGTCAGGGCACGGTGCCGATCGGTGATGTCGAGTCCTGCAGAGATGGCGACGGCGCCGGAGCCGGTGCCGGCCGACAGCCGCGAATGGTGCCAGGCGATCTGTCGGCGTTCTCCGTCGCGGCACTCCACTTCCGTCTGGTCGTGAAAGTGATCGCTTTCCCCGGCCAGGACCGCGTGCAGCTCATCAAAGTGCTCCATGGTGGCCGAGTCCAGCGGAACGAGATGCACGAAGGGTTTTCCCAGCAGCTCTGTATCCCTGTAGCCGGTCAGTGCCTGGGTGTACTTGTTCACCATGGTGATCTCACCCCTGTCGTTCTGGGTGAGCACGATGATCTGGGCCATGTCGAGGATATCGGTGACGAGGTTCTTCTGGCGCAACAGTTCTTCGCCCCGGTAGGCGAGGTTTCGGGCATGCTCCGAGTTCTGCTCGTGAAGGCGTTCCAGATTTCTGATGAGCGATTCCTCCCGCCGGCGCTGATTCCATGCCGTGACGAGATGGTAGGCGGTCTGCTCCAGCGTGCCCTGGGAGAAGGGTTTGTTGAAGTACAGCCAGTCGTCCTGCCTCGAGAACAAGGTGCCGAGTCGGCTTGGGGAGTGGTCCGTGTAGGCGGTGACCACGGCGCAGAGCATCTGGCTGTCGATCTCAAGGATGCGTCTGATGGTCTCGACGCCATCGATTCCCCCCGGCATGACCATGTCGAAGAAACCCACCGGGATCTGACGTGATGCCTGGCGCTCGCGGCGAACGATCTCCACCGCCTCCTCGCCGCTGGACGCGGTGAGCAGGTTATAGGTCAGCAACTGCCGGACCTTGTCCGCTCTCGCTTTTCGTCCGGGACTTCTACGCTGGCGGCGTGTGACCAGGTTGTCGATTTCCTCTTTCGGCTGGTTCCTCGGTCGCAGCGCGTTGCGATAAGATTCGAGGATGCCGTCCTCGTCGTCGACAACGAGGATGGAGGTGTTGAAAAGCGGCTCTTGGCTCACGGAGATCCCTTGAGACGCCGTTGGTCGAGGTTGTGACGGAGACCCGGCCGAATCTCGCTCTCGAGCCCGGCGTGCGTGCCTGCGCGCCGGCGCCTCACCGGCGCTTCGGGACGCAAATCAGGGTGGTTGCCGAGATGACGATCGGACACCGTTGCTTCCTCAACTTTGTCGTGGCGAGAGAAGCAACAGCAGTTATATCCGCTCGCACACATGAGCGACTGGCGCCCGCTGGCAAAGAACACGGCGCGCGCTCGTCTGTCGTGAAGCCCGAGGAATGTGCGCGTGAGCCCGCGAGCCGTTTCGGTGCGCTTGAGGCCTGCGGTCCCCGGGAAAGTAATCGGGGCGCAGCAGTCGTCATCCATAGCGACCCTGGGTGTCGTTTCTTTAGCTGCCGCAGCGTGCGGCACGAGCCGGGTGAGGCGGCGTTTCAGGCCAGGTTTCGGCGCGGGGTCCCAGGCGAGTTCACAGCGGAGCTCTCGACTTCCCTGTCGATGGCCGCCGCAAGAATCTTCAGCCGTCCGCTCCCGGCTTCTCGAGTTCGCGAAATACCTCGCCGCGGTCGAGCCATGCGGCTATGGCCCGCCCTGCAACCTGGTGTCCCTCGGGGTTCCAGTGCCCGTCCAGCCTGAAGTTTAACGCCCTTCCCTGCTTAATCTCCGCCCTGAAAGTAGCCGTCAGATCCAGAAACGGGACCTTCTTCGCCGTCGCCCACGAGGCAAGACGCTTCTGCACCCCCGCGTCGCGGTGCAGCCACTCTTCTCTGAACTGCACGCCGCCTATGAGCATGGGGTTCCAGCTTTCGTGCCGGGACGGGTCATACTGCATTGGCCCAGGAATATACACGAGACCGACCGCGATCCCACGTTCGCGGGCAACCTGAAGAATCTCGTCCAGGACGAGTTCCACTGCCTGATACTGCCGATCTGCTCCCGGTCCGTCGAGGTCCAGCGCCCTCACCCAAATGTCCGGGCCCAACAGGCCATGGCTGAGCAGCGTGCCGTTGAATGCATTTCGGTTCGTGGCCGCGACCAGGTCCGCGGGGAGCGCTTCGTTCCAGCGCTGAATCGCCTCCTCACTGATACCGACTTCCCGTGCTCTTGCGGAGACCACGTCCCTGAAGCCGCGCCGTTTTCTGAGCTTTTTGTTCACTTTCCTTACGGCCTTGCTCCCGAGCGCATGGAGTCGAGGCACGAGGCGATGCAGCACTCCATCGAGCCCCTGGCGTTCCGGGTATCGGCGATAGAGGTCTTCCCGGGTCAACGACGCGGGGGTATCCGTCACGTCGTTGCCATACATGCAGATCAGCACACCATCCAGGTCGAGCGTCAAGCCTACCTCGTGAAAGACACGCCAGTATTTTGCGGGGCCTTGCCCGCTCAGGCCCGCATTGATGAAACGGATTTTCTTATCAAATTCGCCTCGGTAATGTTCTTCCAGGAAAGCGCCGAACGTCTCTTCGGCCTCTACACCTTGGCCCTCTGTGAACGAATCACCCACAAGCAGGAAGCGAGCTTCACCCGCTGGTTTCTCGCGAGGGAGCTCTCCGTATCTCAGCCCAAAGTCATTCGTCATGAACTCGTGCTGATACTCGATGTTCGTCCGGAAATCCCAACGGTTCTTCCCGTGTGCCGATTGGAACGGCGTATCGGCAGGGAACCCGAACAAACCGAGCAGCTGATCAACGACGAACACCAGCAGCACGGTGACAAAGATGTTTAAGGCGATGAGTCTTAGCCGGCGCATAAGCCTTTCTTTTTCCGGATTCAGCTCGGGGCAGCGGCGGAGACTAGCAGCGTTGCCCTGCCGACGCAAACGGCCATTGCAGGCGGAACTGGGGACACGTTCCCGTTTCGTCTTTTGCCGGAAAGCGGGCTCGATCGGTGAGGTTTGGCTCGTGAGCTTTCGGAAACGCAGGCTGGCTGGCGGCGATGGGAAGCAGCAGTCAGCCGACCGGTAAAACATTTCCTGCTCTATACTTCTGACGAGGGCGTTGACCTGGGGTGAACGCTCTCGCGGAGAGCGGCGGGCGGCTTGCTTTAGAGCACGCCTGCCGTGGTTATTCAGGCCGGCAGCCCGTTGACGGAGGAGGGAACTGGTAACGCCGTGAAACAACAGGCCTAGGAGGCGGCCGGATGGATAAGGATCCGATCCAGGGATACAGCGTGGTAATCGACGAGGGTCCGGTAAGCGTCGCAGCAGCGGCCATGACGCTTGCATTCCTTCTTTGGCTGTCTGTTGTCGAGTCCTGGCGGCCTCGAACGTGGGACCTCCAGGTGTTGCTCGTCTCAACGGTGGCGGTGGGTCAGCTCTCCTTGCTGCTGTTGATGCGCTGGTCGTGGCGGCGAAATCGGGTTGCAGGTCTTCTGGCCATCGCCGGTTTCCTGGCCGGCGGGAACATGGTCGTTTGGCTCCCGGGAGGGCACTGGCTGGTGGTGGCCTTATCCGTCAACCTGGGTGCCATGGTAGGCTACCTCGCTGGCCTGGTGTTCGAGGGGCGCATCATCCGGTTCGGCGAGGAAGCGGCTCGACCAGAAGCGCCGGTGAATGCAGGCAATGGGGTCGCGGAGGTGGCTGGCATACTCGGTGAACTGGCCGCCAGTCGGTTCGCACCGAGCGCGAGCCAGGTTGTGGGCTTCGGCGTCAGCAAGCTCGCCGGCCTGGCCACCCAGCGGGTCACGGAGTGGAATGAGTCGAGGCAACGAAAGCGCTTGGCAGTCTGCACGTTCTGGGAGACCTGTCGGACCTGGATGATCCTGGCCACGGTCCTGTTGACGGCCCAGACAGCCATGCTGCAGCCGTCCATCCAGAGTTTTCTCGGTCTGCCCTCCCCTAGGCCTGGTCACGTCTCCTTGTGGTTCGCGATCCTGTTCTGGGTGGGTATGATGTTGGCGGCGTTGTCCCGGTCGACGGTCCAGGACGGTACCGGGGTTTTCATCGGCAAAGAACCCCGGCGGACGAAGCGACCGGCCTTGATATTCGTCGGCTTCGGCCTGCCGCTGACCGCAGCCTTCCTCGCCTGGTTGTCGCCCTGACCCACCGATAGCTCGGGTAATGGCTGGCCTTTTCTATCCGCGTGCCAGGCCCGCGTCGGGCCGCCCCATGACAAGGATACAACCTTGAATCTCGCTACGCTTAGGTACTGCGATTGAATTATCTGATTGCTTTCGCACTTATCCTGCTTTTTCTGGCCTCGGCTTCCCTGTATCTGGTGATAGCCATGCCGGGCCAGTCCTACTCCGGAGAACTGCCTCCATTGAGCGAGACCGGGGAGAGCGTCCGTCGCAATCTGGAAACCCATGTGCGTCACCTTGCCGGCCAAATCGGCGAACGAAACGTCGGGGTGCCCGAACACCTGAATGCCGCGGCAGCCTACATTGAGGAAACGCTCGAATCCGTGGGTTATGGGGTCGGGACCCAGGCTTTCGGCGACGTGGGGCAGCCCTTCAAGAACCTGGTGGTGCGGGTCCCTGGATCAGACCGAAAGAGCGAGATCGTGGTAGTGGGCGCCCATTACGATACGGTAGCCAAATCGCCCGGGGCGGACGACAACGCATCCGGGGTCGCAGGTCTCATTGAGGTCGCTCGGTTATTACGGGACAAGCCATTGAGCAGGACAGTGCATCTTGTCGCGTTCACAAATGAAGAAGAGCCGTTTTCCTACTCCGAGCTCATGGGCAGTGTGGTCTATGCCAAACGCGCTCGAGAGGAAGGCGCGGCCGTTGTCGGCATGCTCGCGTTGGAGAGTCTTGGCTATTACAGTGACAAGCCTGGCAGTCAGCACTACCCGCCGCCTTTTTCCTGGTTCTATCCTGACGTGGCTGCATTTATTGCATTCGTGGGCAATCTGAAGTCCCGCGCACTCGTTCGGCGTAGCATCGCGAGTTTTCGCAAGCATGCCCAGTTTCCCTCCGAAGGCGTGGCCGCACCAGATTCTCTCGTGAAAGATGTAGGGCGTTCCGACCACGCGTCGTTCTGGACGCAGGGTTACCCGGCCTTGATGGTTACCGACACGGCGCCCTTTCGAAATCCCCACTACCACAAGCCCAGCGACACCCCGGAGCACGTCGATTTTGATGCTTTGACCCGGGTCGTCATCGGCCTTGCCCGGGTTGTCGAAGACCTGGCGAATTCGCCGTAGGTCACGTTCGGTCGGCGTTGCTCACCTAGCGCCTGGCCAGAGCCTGCACCGGGCAGGTGTGTTTCGCGTTTGCCGGACCTGGCGATTCGAATGTATTTCTGACCTGGCCCAGTGTCGCCGGCCGGCGCCGATGCCCCCCTGGTCTCCGAGTCTTTGGTGCATTTGCCGCTTGACTTCAGCGTATGCGGTTTTCAAGATGTCCCTCGCGGCCGGTGCTCCGAGTAGTTCCAGGGCCTGGCTCTGTACAGGTCTAGGAACTCTCCGGGGCAACCCCGGGGAAGCGTTGTCTGTGGTCCATTGCATTGCCGGTACGCCGCTGCGCTTCACGCAGAGTTGTACCGGCCGTTACGAGATAAGTCGGAGGCCGGTCGCACCCTTCAACCTCGAGACGGCGCCTGGCCAGCGCCCTTTCAATCTGGCGGGAACTCTGATTGTCCAGTTACACGACCGAGGTCCGGCGGCTGGCGCTTTCCCTGACCGCGGGGAGCTGGGACAAGGAATCTCTGGCGGACCGGATACGGAGGGCTTTGGGCGGTGGTTCTCCCGACCCCCGGCGCCTGGCAGCTCGGCTGGTGTTTCATTTCGACGAGGGACGTCCCCCGTCCATGTCGCGACTGACGGCGTTTCTCCGGGACCAGGACGACCTTCACCAGATCTGGAGCCAATCCCAGCACGACCTCAGGCAGAATATTTTGCTCGAGCCGCCGGTCATGGGGCCGTTGCCCGACGGCCTGTTCACCCTTCCCCTGCCCCGGCTTGCCACCTGGAAGGATCTACGACTCTGGCTGGGGCTGCTCGATAACGAGCTGGCATGGTTTGCCGACCGCGAAGCGTTGCAGAGCAGGATGGTGGAACCGAAGCTGCACCACTATCGCTATCGGTGGATCACCAAACGGTCGGGGATGCGGCGGCTGATTGAAATCCCCAAGTCTCGCCTGAAAATAATACAGCGGCAGGTGCTGCACGAGCTGTTGAACCTTGTACCGCCTCACCCGTGTGCGCATGGCTTCAGGCGCCGTCACTCCTGTTTGAGCTATGCGGCTCCCCACATCGGTAAGGCCGCTATCCTGCGCATGGATCTCAAGGACTTTTTTCACTCCGTGCCTACGCCGCGCATCGGCGCCCTGTTCCGTCGCCTTGGCTATCCGTCGACCGTGGCCCGATTACTCCAGGGGCTCTGCACCCACGCCGTCTCACCTGTACTGGCGGGCGCACCTTATCGGGAGCTGTCCTGGGCACGGAAGAAGCGCCTGCTACAGAAGCATCTTCCCCAAGGGGCGCCTACCTCGCCGGCCATCGCCAATCTCTGTGCCTGGCGTCTTGATTGCCGCTTGCATGGGGTGGCTGAGCACTTCGGTCTCGATTACACCCGATACGCGGATGATCTGGCATTCTCCGGCTCCTCGAAACTGGTTGGCCTGGCACCTTACCTTCAGGGGTTAGTCGGAGCGGTGGCAATGGAGGAAGGCTTCAGTGTGAATCACCGCAAGACTCGGCTCAATACACAGGGGCAATGTCAGTGCCTGGCCGGTGTCGTAGTGAATGAAAAGCCCAATCCACGCCGCCGTGAGTACGATCGCCTGAAGGCAGTACTCCACAACTGCGTTCGCTTCGGCCCTGACAGTCAGAATCGCCGGGGGCTCGTGGACTTCAAGTTTCACTTGGCGGGCAGAGTTGCCTACGTAGCCTGGTTGAATCCGTCCAGGGGAAATCGGTTGAAGGCCTTGTGGCAGCGTATTCAATGGACAGGTTGACCGGCCAACGCCATGTCGCACACGCGATTCGTCAGCCGGGGCGGTATACTCCTCTCAGCCGCGCGCGCCTGTAAGTCTGCCGGGATGGAAAAAGCGTTTACCGCCGCAAGCCGGGTTTGTAGCTGACGACGTTTGCGTGTGTTCTCTTGCTTTTCTAACTGACTCTGGACATTCAGGCGGCCTCCATCTTCATGATTTCACCAACTTGTTGACGCGCTTCGCGACCTCGCGCGCGACCCGCACCAGCGCGGCTACGAGCTGTTCGTCAATTTCCGTATCGCCCTCATACTCGGCCAGGTTGCGCTTGCGGTGCGCCTGATCCAGAACCCGCCACTGTACCGGAGGAAGGTCAATCGTGTGCTGCAGGCACTGAAACACCAGGTAACGCGATTCCGAGCGATAGCCCCGGTAACGCAGTGCTGCCAGGGCCAGCGCATGGGCGGCGTTGTAGGCGAGGTCGAAACGGCTCTCAGGGCTTAGTTCCGGCCGCTCAGCGTCGCCGAGCCGCCGGACGCCTGAGCGCACCAGGCCCTCCAACTCCCCCTGGCCTGGTGGCTCGGTCTTCAGCTTCCCAATTCGCACCAAGTT
Organism: Gammaproteobacteria bacterium; assembly: GCA_030066245.1. Taxonomy (GTDB): domain Bacteria; phylum Pseudomonadota; class Gammaproteobacteria; order JAABTG01; family JAABTG01; genus JASJBY01. Next base: position 3,399 of record JASJBY010000001.1, on the reverse strand, counting down.
ATCAAGTTGCGGATGACTCATGTCTTGCCGTCAAGCAGGACCAGGTGCTCCCCCGAAATCACTCGGGTAAGGAAAGCATTCTTGGATGCCTTCCGAGCAGCGAATTCCTGAGAGGTGTACAAGGTGGGGTTGATCTTGCGGTCCAGATCCGTTTCCACCGGAGCCAGTGCCGAGTAGACATCCTCCAGCGTGACTTCTTCGGCGACAATCAGGATGTCGATGTCGCTCTGGGCGGTGTCCGTACCCATTACGACGGAGCCGTACAGCAAGGCCAGCTCAACGCGGTCTGCCAGCGGCTCGAGCGCCTGCCGGATCGGTTCCGCCAGCGCAATGGTCTTCAGCACGAGGCGACGGAGCTCCTCGAAGACAGGCGAGTTGGGGTTGGCCTGGTAATGCTTCTGGTTGCCGATGCGCGTAACGGTCACGAGGCCACTGGAAGTGAGACGCTTGAGTTCGCGCTGCACAGCGCCGGAACCGGAGCCGGTGAGCTCTATCAACTCGGTTGCGAAGAAGCTGCGTGCGGGCTGACCGAATAGCAGTGCCAGCACCCTTTGCTGAGTAGTCGTGAACAGCGCATCGGCCAGCCCCGTAGGCGCCGCCAAGCCGGATGCGGCGGCCCTGCGGCGCGCAGGCCGGCTTCCCTTGTTTGTGGTAAGGTTGCCCATTTCGGGCATTTTAGTGCCCAATTTGGGCAGATGGCAACGTCTGCCCTGGAGGCGACGAACCTGTAGCAGGTAGATCGTGACAGGATTTAGTGCAGGCAAGTGGTGGCCAGGGGGTGAATCGAACACCCGACACGGGGATTTTCAGTCCCCTGCTCTACCAACTGAGCTACCTGGCCTTCGGGAAGGACGCAAATTAAAGCGGTTGCGCTTGCTTCAGTCAAGGACAGGGGGCGTCGGGCTCAGCACGAAATGAGCCTCGCGTCTAGCGCGGCACCCGCGATTCTTTGTGACGTGCACGCCCCTTCTTGCCAGGTATGAGGGTGAGTGAGTACTTACAATTTGGCGTGGGCCGACAGATATTGGGGTTGCGTTTCGGTCGCCGGGTCCACTAAGTTTTACCGGCGTTCTATAGATATGGGATTAAACGGCCATGGCCCTGCCGCGCAAGGCGCCCAGTGAATACCAGCTTGTACCCACCCGCCTGCAGGAACGGCTGCCGGACGGCAAGACCCGCTGCCACCTGTGTCTTTGGCGCTGCGGCCTCCGGCACGGGCAGCGAGGGTTCTGCCAGTCTCACGTAAACCGCCACGGGACCCTCTACAACCTGTCCTACGGCATCATCTCCGCCATCGATATCGGTCCCGTGGAGGACAAGCCGGTCAAACATTTCCGGCCCGGCACCCAGGTCATGTCGGTGGGTAGCTATGGTTGCAGCTTCCGTTGCGGGGGCTGCCACAATCTGGAGATATCCTGGGGTGTGTCGGCTCTCGACGAGCTGGCGCGTGGCGAGTCCACGGCGGTCTACGTGACCCCGGAGCAGCTGGTGGAGGCGGCTCAGCGGCACGGCGTCCAGGGCATTGCGTTCACCTACTCGGAGCCGGCGGTGTGGCTGGAGTACGTGCTGGACGTCTCCCAGCTTGCCCAGCAGGCGGGCCTCTATACGGTCTATGTGTCCAACAGCTTCGTGACCGACGAGTCTCTGGAGCTGATGGCGCCGTATGTGGACGTGTTGTGCTCCGACATCAAGAGTCTGCGGGACGAGTTCTATCAGGAGATCTGCGGCGCGGCGCGGGTCGAGCAGGTGCTGCGCTCCATCGAGCGCGCCCACGAGCTCGGCATCCACGTGGAGACCCGCACCAATGTCATCCCCGGTCGCAACGACGACCGGGACGAGTTGGAGCGAATCGCCTTGTGGATCCGCGACCATCTGGGTGCGGACAGCCCCTGGCATGTGACAAAGTTTTTCCCTGCCTTCAAGCTCGGCCACGTGCCGCCGACGCCCTCCGAAAGCCTGTGGGCCGCCCACGACGCGGCCCGCGAAGTCGGTCTGGAAAACGTGTACGTCTACGACGACAAAGGCTGCGACTGCGCCACCACCAACCTGCCGGTGGATGCTTATCTGCAAGGCGACAGCGGAGAGCTGCACGCCGTGAAGAAGTGCAGCGCAAGCTGTTGCGGCCAGGAGGGGGTGTTGTTGAAGAAGTACGAACGAGAAGCGGAGCTTCTCGTTCAGCGGCCAGCGGGCGGCGGGCAGCGGGCAGGAAAGACGGAACCCACCTGATTCGGCTGCTCAGGACTCTTTGCGGCGCAGGGCGTTTCGCAACGCGTTCAGCATCCTGCCCACCTCTTTGCTGCGTGCGAGCACGCTTTCCAGAATCGTTGCGTCGATGTAACCGAGGCGCTGGGCAAGCTCCATGTGCGTCTCAAGCTCGGCCAGCGAGCCGGTCGCTATGGACAAGTGCTGGATGAACTCAGCCGTGTGCTGACGTCCCCGGCCTTCAGCGATATTTGCAGGAACCGACACAGCGGCGCGTCGAAGCTGACTGGTGATGCCGTAGATCTCGTGGTCGGGAAAGTCATTGGAGGCGTGGTAGCAGGCGACCACCAAGTCCATGGATTTCTGCCACACGTCGAGCTCCCTGTAGCTTCCCAAGCTCGGCTACTCCCGCTAATCTTTTCGCTGCCCGCTGCCCGCTGCCCGCTGCCCGCTACTCCTCCCTGTAACCTTCCGGTTTCTCCGAGCCTTCGCCGAAGAAGAATTTCTCCATTTCCTTCTCGAGCAGCTTGCGGGCCTGAGGATCCATGACGCTCAGGCGGTATTCGTTGATGAGCATGGTCTGGTGGCGGAGCCATAGCTGCCAGCCTTCTTTGGATACGTTCTCGAACAGGCGTTGGCCCAGCTCGCCCGGGTAGGGCGGGCGGTCCAGTCCCTCGGCCTCGTGGCCGAGCTTCACGCAGTGCACGGTGCGGGTCATGGGCGGGTTTCCTGTGGTTCGTCGTTGAGTCGGGCGATAAGGCGTGCGACCGGCGCCGGCAGGCCCAGCTCGCCAGGTTGGCGAGGGTTATACCAGAGGGTCTGATCACCATCCAATACACCGACGCCGGGGGCTTCCAGGGTGGCCAGGGCGGGAGTGATATCCAGGTGGAAGTGGGTGAAGGTGTGGCGCATCCGGGGAAGCTCGCGCACTTCGGCCGGCGTTCGGCCCAGGCGTTCCAGACACCAGTCGGCGACCGGGATCTCCGGGGCACACTCGGGCAGGCTCCAGAGGCTGCCCCAGACGCCGGTGGGCGGTCGCCTCTCCAGGAGCACGGCGCCCCCCGGCTCCCGCAGCAGGATGAAGGTCACCTGCCTGATGGGCAACGACCGGCGCGCTTTGGCGACAGGGTAGCGGTCCTGGCTGCCCTGTCGGCGCGCCACACAGTCCTCCTGCAGCGGACAGGCGCCGCAGCGGGG
>JASJBY010000307.1 GCA_030066245.1 Gammaproteobacteria bacterium | reverse complement strand
TGAACCGCGGGTTTCTGGAACACCGAGTGCGTCAGGCTCTCGCCTTGCGGAAACGCCTGTTCGAAGGGCCATACTACCGGCTGGTTTTCGGGGAGAGTGACGGCCTTCCCGGCCTGGTGGTGGACCGATACGGCGACCTGCTGGTGGTCCAGATAGCCACGGCCGGTATGGACTGTGTCAGCAGCGAGATCGTTGACGTCCTTCGGGCCGTGCTCGGTTCCTCCATCGTCGTGTTGCGCAACGACGTCTCCAGCCGGTCGCTGGAGGGCTTGGAAACATGCGTTGAGACACCTGTTGGAAAAGCGCCGGACGAGTGGGAGCTGGAAGAGAACGGCGCCCGATTTCGCTTCCAACCGGTCCATGGACAGAAGACGGGCTGGTTCTGGGACCACCGGCTGAACCGCTCGCGGCTTCGGCCCTATGTTCGAGGCGCCCGGGTCCTGGACCTTTTCAGCTACCTGGGAGCCTGGGCTGTCCAGGCTGCTCAGCGCGGCGCCCGAGAAGTGGTCTGCGTGGACACCTCAGCGGCCGCGTTGGCGCGTGCCCAGGACAACGCGAAGCTCAACGGTGTGGCGCAACGACTGAAGACCGTCCAGGGAGATGCTTATCAGATTCTCAGGGATTTGATTGCGGACGGGCAGCGGTTCGACGTGGTCGTCGCGGACCCACCGGCGTTCATCAAGCGCAAGAAGGATGTGCGCGCCGGGACGGAGGCTTATCAGCGGCTGAATCGCCTGGTTATGCGTGTCCTGAGCCGGGACGGGATCTTGATATCGTCATCCTGCTCTTATCGCCTAACCAGCGAGACGCTGATGGGTTTGCTCTGGAGCGGCGCACGGCATAATGATCGGCGTCTACAGATCCTGGAACAGGGGCATCAGGCACCAGACCACCCGGTGCACCCGGCGCTCCCGGAAACGGCCTATCTCAAGACGATAACGGCAAGGGTATATCAGTAGGTAGGAGAGCCAGGACAGAGGGGGAAAGAGGCAGGGTGCCAGGCGGAATCGGAATGCCTGTGATAAGTCCGCGGCGTATGTCCTGCGGCCCGGGACGGCCAGAAACAAGCAAGATGCAAGGGTTGCTCGCTGCGCTTTCGTCTCCCGTGCTGCCATGTGGCTCCAGTTTTCGATAAGCAAGCTAACCTAGTCACGGTTCACGATTCACGGTTCACGATTCACGGTTCACCAGTCACCGCTCACGCCCCATGCTTGTCTATCCCGATCTCGACCCTGTCGCCCTTCGAATCGGTCCCATCGCCGTGCATTGGTACGGGATCATGTACCTTGTCGGCTTCGCCGCGGGCTGGTGGCTGGGACGGCTGCGCGCGAGACGGCCGGCTTCGGGTTGGAAGCCGGCACAGATTGACGACCTGCTTTTCTACGTGGCCATCGGCATCATCGTTGGCGGGCGAGTGGGATACATCCTCTTCTACGGTTTTCCCGATTATCTGAATAACCCCCTCGGTGCGCTGAAGATCTGGCAGGGCGGAATGTCCTTTCACGGTGGGCTGCTCGGGGTGCTGGTGGCCATGGGGATCTACGCGCGCCGGCATGGGAGGACATTCTTTCAGGTCACGGACTACATTGCGCCTTTGGTGCCGCCCGGTCTGTTTGCCGGAAGGATAGGTAACTTCATCAACGGGGAGCTCTGGGGCCGTGTCACCGATGTGCCCTGGGCGGTGGTGTACCCGCCCCGCGGGCCGGCTGCCGAGCCCCGTCATCCGACCCAGCTTTACGAGGCAGCGCTCGAGGGACTGGTGCTGTTTGCCATCCTGTGGGTCTACTCGCGTCAGCCGCGACCCACCATGGCGGTATCAGGTATGTTCCTGCTCTGGTACGGTGTGTTTCGCTTTATGGTGGAGTTCGTGCGGGTACCGGACGCTCAGCTGGGCTATCTGGCTCTCGGCTGGGTCACCATGGGGCAGGTGCTCAGCCTGCCCATGATCCTGCTGGGCGGCGGCTTTATCTGGTGGGCGTATCGTCGGCCTGCCAGCCAGGATCCCTGAGGGCAGGTACGCTCAGGCGGCCTTCTCGGCCCCGTCTATCATGGCTCGGCTGAGGGTCTCGTAAAATGCTCCCCACGCGTCCTCTACTTCCGGATAGAAATCCGCGCCGAGGACGTTCTGCAGGGTCCACATCAAGGCATCCTGAAACGTCTCGTAGTGCTCGGCTCTGACCCCGTAGGCCTCGTGGCGGCGTCCGAGCTCGTGCAGCATGGGCGTTACGGCCTCCAGCTGGTCAAGCTTGCCCACCGCCGTTCCGAGCATGGTCATGAGCCGCTTGCCCTGCTCGCCGAGTTCGCCGCGGAACAGCTCACGCAGGGTGGGGTTCTCCTCGAACAGCCGCGTGTAGAAGAGCTCGGCCGCCCGGTCCACGTCTGGCCGCAGCTTCTCCCAGCTATCTTTGACGAGGTCTTTCTGACGTGAATCCATGCGTAGCCGCCTGTTTCCACTGGAACCCCTAGTATAGCCGTTGGGGCGATACGGCAAAGGGGGTCAGGAAAAGCGGTATCCCTTCGGTACGACCACGACGCCCTGGTCGGTCACGGTGAAGCGCTCCCGGTCGCGCTCCAGGTCGTAGCCGATGCGTCTGTCTGGAGGCACGGTAACGTTCTTGTCGATGATGCAACGGCGTACCTGTGCCCGTTCTCCGATGCGCACATTGTCAAACAGAATGGCATCGTCCACCTGCGAGTCCTCGCCGACGTAGGCTCTGGGGAACAGCACGGAGTGCTTTACGGTGCCGCCGGATATGATGACGCCACCGCCGGCGATGGAATTGACGAATATACCTTCGTTCCCCCATTTGCCGGGAGCCGTTCTGGCTGGCGGCCGCTGCGGCTGGTAGCTGCGGATGGGCCAATCATCCTGATAAAGGTCCATGGGTGGTACCGGTTCCAGCAGGTCCATGTTGGCGTCAAAAAGGCTGTCCAGGGTGCCCACGTCGCGCCAGTAGCGGTCGGCTGTGACGCGGCCCTTCTCGCCGCCGAAGAGATAGGCCTGCACATGGTGCGACTGAATCAGCGAAGGAAGGATATTCTTGCCAAAATCGTGGGCTGAATGCTCCCGGGCGTGGTCCTCCTCGAGACACTCCAGCAGCAGCGCCATGGAGAACACGTAGATGCCCATGGAAGCGAGTGCTTTGTCAGGGTTTCCTGGCAGCGGGCTGGGCTCCGCCGGCTTCTCGTGGAACGCCGACAAGCGGTGCGCTTTGTCCACGCTGACGACTCCCAGTGAGCGGGCCTGATCCAGCCTGACGTCGATGCAGGCAATTGTCACGGCTGCCCCAGAATCGCGGTGAGCTTCCAGCATGGCGCCGTAGTCCATGCGGTAGATGTGGTCACCGGAAAGAATCAAAACATTGTCCGCACCACTGCGTTCCAGCAGGTAGCGATTCTGGTATACCGAGTCGGCGGTGCCCACGTACCAGGTTTCACCCGCCCGCATCTGGGGAGGCACCGGTGTGATGTACTCCCCCAGCTCAGGGTTGAAGATGGACCAGCCGTCACGCAGGTGCTTCTGCAGGGAATGGGATTTGTACTGAGTCAGCACGAGAACGCGGCGCAGGCCGGAGTGCAGGCAGTTGGCAAGGGTGAAATCGATGATGCGGTACTTGCCGCCAAAGGGCACGGCCGGCTTGGCTCTATGCTCGGTGAGCGGCCGTAGCCGGGTGCCGGCTCCGCCAGCAAGCACCATGGCGAGGGTGTTATCAAGCATGCACACTCCCTCCGCGGGGGGGCTATAGCTCGGACGAGAGTGCGTTGGCGTCTGTTTCGCCAGTGCGAATCCGGACTGCCTGGTCAGTGTCGTACAAAAACAGTTTGCCGTCGCCGATCTTGCCGGTCTTTGCCGCGGAGATAATCGCCTCGGTAACGCCCTCGACCTGACCGTCCTCCACTACGATTTCGACTTCGACCTTGGGAACGAAATCAACAGCATACTCGGCACCACGGTATACTTCGGTGTGGCCTTTCTGGCGCCCGAAACCCCTGACCTCTGACATGGTCATGCCTGATATCCCGACCTTGGAGAGCGCGTCTCTGAGCGCATCCGCCTTGCCGGGCTGCACCACTGCCTTGATCATTTTCATACGCAGATTCTCTTCCGCTCGGGAACACGATTCATGATTCGGTCCTCCATAACGTGGCCCTGACTTCGTGGAGACGACTAAATGCCGCGAGCTACTTGAGCAACAAACGGGCCAGCTCCCCGGCGCCCTGGTCTCCGCGCCGGTCGGTCGTGGCAGCGCATCCGTGGTCGGTTAAGCATTCGCGGTGGGGGCCGTACCGGCACGAGCCGCCGGGGCACGCCGTGAATACCGCCCTGTAGGCTCGACGGCCGCTATCCCTGCGGCCGACGGTCCCGGCCACTCATGCCGGTACGGCCCTAACCGAATACGAATGCGTGGCAGCGCTCCGCCCGGCATGGGCACGTGCCTCGGGGAAGCTCGGCGCCATGACGAATGGACCGCACCAAGCTGGATCGCTGCGTGGGTCAATTGCCCCACAACGGCGCAGGAAGGGCGCCATCACGGGCTACGGGACCTTTTGGGCCGGTGCTGACGGGTCGCCGCTCTGGACAAGGCCCAATAGGCGGTATGACGGGCCCCGGTGGGTTTCGGCGGGTGATTCCGGGAGGGTGCCGACGCGCTATTCCAGCGTGCCGGCGCGGTACTGGCGGTGACGGACAGCGCCGCGGTATGTCAGGTCCGGCGCGATATCCCGACCTGCCCATGTCCGGACGCTGCAGCAAAAGGCCCATTACCCGCCGAAGCGGAAAACACTCGTTAGTTGTTGTTGTAGCAGACAAGAAAGCGGTACACTCAGCGCAGGAAGCAGCATAAGAACGATCCACTAAACGCCAGTACCGGACGGTCTGAAAACGTTGTAGACACGTGACTGACAGTTGAAGTGACACGCGTTATGACCTGAGCAGCCCGTCGCCGGTTGAGGTAATCCGCGCAAACCGCCGAGCCTGGCCGTTCACCGGGGCCCGAAGGTCGAGCATGAAGACATTGCCAATAATAAAGGAGGCAAGCATGAACAAAACCATCACCTTGGGTACAGCCCTGCTCGGGCTGTTGTTAGCCGGCGCCGCGTCGGCTCAGGACTTCGACTACTACCTCGCTACCCCCCGGGGCGTTGCTGTCAACTCCTTCGGGGAGTGCTGGCGGAGTACCTTCTGGACCACGGAGAATGCTGTCCAGAAGTGTGACCCCCAGCCCGTGGTCGAGACGGCCGCGGTTGAGACCACCACGGTGCTCTCCAAGAGGGAAGTGAACCTGTCCGCCGAGACCCTGTTCGGCTTCGACCAGGCCGAGCTGAGCATGGAAGGCATGAAGACCCTTGACGGAGTAGCGGCCTCTGCCGCCGAGGTGCCCAACCAGACCATTCGTATCACCGGCCACACCGACCGCATCGGATCACTCGAGCACAATAAACAGCTTTCGGTGCGCCGCGCCCAGGCTGTGCAGGACTATCTGGCCAGCAAAGGCTTGAGCACCAGCAACATGGAAATCGACGGGGTCGGTCCGGCTGAACCTCTGGTGACTTGCGAAGGCAAGGGCGGGCAGGAGCTGATCCAGTGTCTGGGCCCAAACCGCCGCACGGAGATTGAGTTCGCCGGGGTTGAAGTCATGGAAGAGAGCGGCGTGGAGATGATGCAGGAGAAGTAGACCCCACGACGCCTCTCAGTCGCGGTGCCTGCGGGGCGTTCTGCCCCGCAGAGTTCTTCCAGAAGCGCGCTGACCCACCCGTTCCCGCGCACCGATGGCGGGATAGCTGAATCCGCCCCCCCGGTCGCACCACTACTGTTTCACCATCCTGGCATCGGGTCTTGAGAGAGTGCGCAGCAGCGGATCCCTGTGGCCTGTTCCCGGGGAATGGCATAGCATACCCTCGCCGGAGTCGTGTCCGTAGGCCGCGTCTCCTGTCGTCTCTCGATCGCCCGGCCAGCAAGGAGAAAAGCATGAAGCGTCTTTTGGGTCTGAGCCTCATCCTCTGCCTGATCAGTGTGTCCACAACGGCCGTGGGGGCCCCGGACACGCTGGAGAAGATCAAGCGCACCGGGGCCATCACCATTGCCTATAGCCCGAGCGCCCTGCCGTTCTCTTTCCGGGACGAGGCCGGCAAGCCTGCGGGGTACTCGGTGGACATGTGTCGGCGAATCGTGGCAGGCCTGCAGGCGAAGCTCAAAGTCTCTGCACTGAAGACCCGCTGGGTGGCTGCCAACACGCCCGGTCGCTTGAAGGCCATCGCCGACGGTCAGGCGGATATCGACTGCGGAACCACGACGGTGACCCTGTCCAGACAGGAGATGGTCGGCTTCAGCAACTTCATCTTCGTGGAGCTGGGAGGCGTCATGGTCAAGTCCGATGCGGGCATCGACCGCCTGACGCATCTGGACGACCGGAAGATAGCCGTGGTGCCGGGGACGACCACAGAGAGGCGCCTCAGGCGGGCCCTGCTCGGGCAGCTGGTGAAGGCCGACTTCGTTGCCATCGAGGAAGCGGACGAGGGCATGAAGCTGCTCGACAAGGGCAAGGTGGACGCGTTCGCGGGCGACCGCCTGGTCCTCATGGGCCAGGCGGCCGCGTCCAA